>DASSGC010000528.1:0-7269 GCA_035693765.1 Acidimicrobiales bacterium | reverse complement strand
TAGGACTCGAGCGGATAGGTCACGCCCGCGCGTGTCACCGTGCTGCGCTGCCGGTCGGCCGAGCTGTGGAGCTGGTGCTTCCACGCCAAATCCCCACGCGTAGGCCGTGGCGAGCGGCCTATCCGCTCGGCCTCCTAGAGGATCGCACCCCCATCCTTGAGCGCGGTGATCTCCTCCCACGACAGGCCCAGATCGAGCAGGACCGCCTCCGTGTGCTCGCCGTGCTCGGGCGCGCGGGTGGGCCGGCCCGGCGCCCCGTCGAACTGCACCGGCGACGTCACCAGGGGGACCTCCACCCCGTTGCCCACCTCGACGTCGGCGACGTACCCGTTCGCCCGCACCTGCGGATCGTCGTGCACCTCCCGCGGGGTCTGCACGGGCGCCCACTCGCCGGCGATGCCGGCCAGCGCGCGCCGCCACTCGTCGGCGTCCCGCTCGGCGAAGATCTCGTCGAGGCGCTCGACGCAGGCGCGTGCGTTGCGCCGCCGGGCGTCCATGTCGACGAAGCGCGGGTCCGCGGCCATCTCGGGGTGGCCGAGGGCCCGGCACAGGTCGGGCCAGTGCCGGTCCGGCGACAGCATCATGAGCGCGACGAACCGGCCGTCGGCGGTCCGGTAGGACAGCATCAACGGGTTCCACGCCTCGTACCGGTCCGGCGGCCCGGCGGGGGTCGCGGCGCCCTCGTCGAGCGCGGCGTTCACGATGTCGGGCTGGACCTGCCACATCCCGGACGCCAGCAGCGACGCGTCGATGACGGACGGCTCGCCGGTGGTCGCCCGCCGGTACAGCGCGGTGCCGACCGCGCCGGCGATCGTGAGCCCGCCGACCACGTCGCCGAACGCCGGCCTCGGTGGCGGAGGCCAGCCCGCGCCGCGGGGCGTGAGCAGGTGCTGCATGCCGCTCCGGGCCCAGTACGCGCCGGTGTCGTAGCCGCCGCGGCCGGCGTCGGGCCCGCGCGCGCCGAAGGCGGTGCCCCGCACGTAGATCACCGACGGGTTGTCGCTCCGGACGTCGTCGATGTCGATGCGTAGCCGGCCCCGGGCGCCGGGGCGCAGGCTGGTGACGAAGACGTCGGCCTCGGCGACGAGCCGGGACAGGACGCGCCGCCCCGCCGGGTGCTTCAGGTCGATCCCCACGGACCGCTTGCCGCGGTTGGCCGACTGGAAGAACGGGTCGACGCCGCGGTGCACGTGGTGGAGCCCCAGCGTGGCGAGGCCGCGGTAGGGATCGCCCGTCTCCGGGTGCTCGACCTTGACCACCGTCGCCCCCCACTCGGTGAGGACGGCGCCGGCCATCGGCACGAACACGTGCGAGGCCACCTCGACGACCCGCACGCCCTGGAGCGGTGCCGTCATGGGCCCGAAGGCGTGAAGTGAGCGTGCACTGACTTATTGTGGCCCGGCGCCGAGGTCGCGACCGAGACGGAGGACACATGCGGAAACGGGCTGGGATCAAACCGTGTCGCATCCCGCGCCGGTGGGAGGACGTGACGCCCGCCTGGATGACGGCGGCGCTCGCCCGCCGGCACCCGGGTGCCGTGGTCGAGGACGTCACGGTCGTCCTGCGGGACGACGGCACGAACCGCCGCGCCCGCCTCGGCCTCACCTACGCCGCCGGCCACGGGCCGGCGACGGTGTTCGTCAAGGCCCACGACCCGGCACGCCGGCTGGTCCACCTCCGCAACGGGAACCTGTTCGGCGAAGCCCGGCTGTTCGCGTCGAGCGCGCCGCTCGGCGTCGAGCACCCCGTGGTGCACAAGGCCGTCGTCGACCGGATGCGGCTGGACTTCCTGCTCGTCATGGAGGACCTGGTCGCGCGCGGCGCCGACCCGCGGGACGCGACCCGCCCGATGAGCGTCGACCAGGTGGCCCACGGGCTCCGCGGGCTGGCCCGCCTGCACAGCCGCTACTGGGGGTTCTCGGCGAGGACGCACCCCGGGCTCCGCTGGGTGAAGACGTGGAAGCCCACCAAGGGCTGGCAGGTCGGGCTGCGCCGGCGCGTGCCGACCGGGCTGGAACGTGGCGCCGGGGACCTGCCCGCGGAGGTCACCGGCTACGACGGCGACGAGATCGTCGGGCTGTGGGCGCGCGTCGTCTCGACGCTCGCCACCGGCCCGACGACGCTGCTGCACGGCGACGCCCACATCGGCAACACCTACGTCCTGCCCGACGACGACGTCGGCTTCCTCGACTGGCAGGTCGTGCGGCGGGGCGGGTGGTACCAGGACGTGGGGACCTTCCTCATCGGCGCCCTCACCGAGGACGACCGGCGGCGGAGCGAGGCCGAGCTCGTCGAGGAGTACCGCGGCGCGCTCGACGTCCCGGGCTCGCAGCCGCCCTCGGCGGGCGAGGCGTGGCTGCGCTACCGGGCGTCGGCGGCGTACGGCCTCGCCATCTGGCTGTCGACCCTGGGGACCGACGGCTACCAGCGGCGCGACGTGTCCCTGGCGCTCGCCCGGCGGTTCTCGTCCGCCTTCGTCGAGCTGGAGACCACCGCAGCGCTGGCCGACCTGGGCGCGTAGGCGCCCAGGCGCTGCCCGCGCCCAGGCGCTGCCCGCGCGGACGTCAGGCCAGGGTGGCGGTCGTCGCGCCGTCGATCGGGATGATGGCGCCCGAGACGTACGAGGCCCGGTCGGAGCAGAGGAACGCAGCGACCTCGGCGACCTCCTCCGGCTGCCCGGGACGCTTCATCGCGCAGCCCCCCACCACCTGCGGGAACCTTTCCGCCGAGCCCTTGCCGCCCGTGAGCTCGGTCTCGATGAACCCCGGGCAGAGCGCGTTGGCGCGGATCCCCTGCTGCCCGTACTCGACCGCGGCGGCCTTCGTGAACGCGATGACGCCGGCCTTCGCGGCCGAGTACACGCTGGTCGGGAACACCGAGGCGTTCAGGCCCCCGATCGACGACCAGTTCACGATGACGCCGCCGCCGGTGGGGAGCATGGCGTTGATGCCGTGCTTCGTCCCGAGCAGCACGCCCTCCAGGTCGACGGCCATGATCCGGTGGTACTCGTCCATGGTGACCTCGGCGACCGCCTGCACGCCGCCGATCCCGGCCACGTTCAGGACGGCGTCGACCCGGCCGAACGCCTCCAGGGCCGCCGCGAACATCGCCTCGACCTCGGACTCCTTGCTGACGTCGACGCGGAACGGCACCACGGCGTCGCCCAGCTCGGCGGCCGTCTCCTCTTCCCGGCCGCTGATGTCGGCGGCGAGCACCTTGGCGCCCTCGCGCACGAAGACCCTCGTCGAGGCCCTGGCCATCCCGGACCCCGCCCCGGTGATGACCGCCACCTTCCCGTCCAGCTCTCCCATGCTGTCCCCCTGTTCTCCGGTCGCTCGTCGGCAGGCTGCCGCTCGGCCCGCCGGTCTAGCACGTGCTGAGCGAGCGCTCAGTATCGGGGGCTAGGGTCGTCGGGTCGGGCGGCCGCCGGGGCGCCCGCCGTGAGCATCGAGGAGCACCGCTGATGACGGACATCGCCGCCGCGCGCTACGCGGGGACCAGGGTCCACCGGGTGGAGGACGCCCGCCTGCTGACCGGGGCGGGCACGTTCGTCGACGACATCTCGCGCCCCGGGATGTTCCACGCCTGCTTCGTGCGGAGCCAGGTCGCGCGGGCGCGCATCAGCGGCATCGACGCGTCGGAGGCGCTGGCGTTGCCCGGGGTCCACGCGGTGTTCGTGGCCGGAGACCTGAACCCGGACGTGCGCGAGCAGTGGTACACGCTGCAGGGCCCCGGCGAGGCCGACACGCCCCGGCCGCCGCTGGCCGAGGGCGAGGTGCGCTTCGTGGGCGATCCGGTGGCGCTGGTCGTGGCCGAGAGCCGCTACATCGCCGAGGACGCCGTGGACCTGGTGATCGTGGACTACGACCCGCTCCCGCCGCTGGCCGACTACGTCGACGCGGTGTCCAGCGACGAGCTGGTGCACGAGGGGTATCCCGGCAACCTCGCCGCCGAGCTGGCCATCCTGCCCCCGGACGCGCTCGACGACGTGTTCGCCTCGGCGTCCCACGTCGTGACCGAGACGATCCACCAGCAGGCCTACGCCGCGGTGCCGATGGAGACGCGGGGCCTCGTCGTGGAGTGGGCCGCGGCGAGCGACGAGCTCACGATCTGGGCGGCGACGCAGGCCCCGCACGAGGTGCGGGCCTTCTGCTCGCGCCTGCTCGGCATCCCGGAGCAGCGCGTCCGCGTGATCATGCGCGACACCGGCGGCGGGTTCGGCCAGAAGGTCATCCCGCAGCGCGAGGACATGTGCATCATGCTGGCGGCCCGCAAGGTCCCGGCGGCGCTCAAGTGGATCGAGGACCGGCGCGAGAACCTGATGTCGGCCGGGTCCGCCCGCCACGAGCACGGCACCGTCCGGATGGCGTTCGACGGCGACGGCACGCTCCTCGCCGCACAGCTCGACCACGTGCAGGACGTCGGTGCCTACCCCACCCCGTCGCCCGGCCAGGCCGCGTTCGCCGTCGGCCTGTTCTTCCCCGGTCCCTACCGGATCCCGCGCGCGAACTTCTCGACGAAGCTGGTGTTCTCGAACACGCCGGGGCGCACGGCGTACCGGGGGCCGTGGCAGTTCGAGTCGGTGGCCCGCGAGGTCGTCCTCGACATCGCCGCCCGGCAGATGGGCATCGATCCCGTCGAGCTCCGCCGCCGCAACATGCTCCGGCGCGACGAGCTGCCCTGCGCCAACCCGATCGGCATGCCCTACGACGACATCTCGCCGACGGAGACCTTCGAGCAGGCGCTCGCCATGCTCGACTACGCGGCGTTCCGCCGGACGCAGGCCGAGGCCCGGTCGGCGGGCCGCTACCTCGGCGTCGGCACCTGCACCTACGTCGAGCCCACCTCGTCCGGCCTCGGCTTCTACGGCACCGAGGGCGCCACCATGCGCATCGAGCCGTCCGGCAAGGTCAACGTGTACGTCGCCGGCGGCTCGACCGGGAACAGCCTCGAGACGACCGTCGTCCAGCTCGCGGCCGACGCGCTGGGCGTCAGCATGGAGGACGTGGCCACGATCCAGGGCGACACCGCGGTGACGCCGTTCGGTGCCGGGACGGGCGGCAGCCGCAGCGGCTCGATGACCGCCGGTGCGGTCGGTGAGGTCGCCGGGATCCTCCGGGACAAGATCGTGGCGCTCGCCGCCCATCGCCTGGAGGCGGCCGAGGCCGACATCGAGCTGGCCGGCGGGCGAGCCAGCGTGCGCGGCACACCGTCCGCCGGCGTCACGCTGGCCGAGCTGGCGTCGATCGCCTACTTCCAGCCGCAGGCGCTGCCACCGGGCATGCCGGCCGGCCTCGAGGCGAGCGCCCGGTACACCGCGCAGGCCCCGATGATCCTGGCCAACGCCACCCACCTGTGCACGTGCGAGGTCGACCCGGTCACCGGGGCGGTGACGCTGCTGCGCTACATCGTGAGCGAGGACTGCGGGCGCATGATCAACCCGAACGTCGTCGAGGGGCAGATCGCCGGCGGGAGCGTCCAGGGCATCGGTGGCGCCCTGATGGAGCAGCTCGCCTGGGACGAGGACGGCAACCCGCTGGCCACGACGTTCGTGGACTACCTCCTCCCCACGACGACCGATGTCCCGCTGATCGAGTACGGCCACGTCGAGACCCCCGCGCCGGGCCCGGGCGGGTACAAGGGGGTCGGCGAGGGCGGCGCCATCGGCGCACCGCCCGCCGTGGTCAACGCCGTGGCCGACGCCCTCGCACCGTTCGGGGTGACGATCACGCGCCTGCCGGTGAGCCCCGCCGCGCTCGTGGCGCTGCTGGAGGGGCGGGCGGCGACCGCCTGACGCCGCCGGCCCCGGTCACCGCAGCGACACGGCGGCCTCGCGCACGGCCTGCAGGATCCCCTGGTACCCCGTGCACCGGCACAGGTTGCCGGACAGGCCGGCCCTGATCTCCTCGTCGGTGGGGTCGGGGTTGTCCCGCAGCAGGGCCGTGATGGTGACGACGAACCCCGGGGTGCAGAAGCCGCACTGCAGCCCGTGGCAGGCGCGCAGCGCCGCCTGGACGGCCGAGAGCTCGCCGTCGGGGGCCGCGATGCCCTCGACGGTCGTCACCTCCCTGCCGTCCGCCTGCGCGGCGAACATGAGGCACGAACGGACGGCCGCCCCGTCGAGGAGGACCGTGCAGGCGCCGCACACGCCGTGCTCGCAGCCGAGGTGCGTGCCCGTCAGCTCGCAGCGCTCCCGGAGGAAGTCGGCCAGCGTGAGGCGCGGCTCGACCGTGGCGCGCCGCAGCCGCCCGTTGACGGTCACCTGGACCGGGATCTCATCCATCGCTCGCCTCCGTGCGTGCCGCGGTCCATGCGCCCGCCACGGTGGCGGCTCCCACCCGTGTGCGGTACGACGCCGGCCCGTGCAGGTCGCTCGGGACGTCGTCGAGGTCCGCGACGGCCTGGTGGCCGACGTCCTCCGCCGAGATCTCCGTGAGGCTGCGGCCCACGATCGCCTGCTCGGCCGCCGTGGCCCGCAGCGGCGTGGACCCGAGGCCGAACAGGGCGATGGCGCACCGCCGGACACGGTCGCCGGCGTCGAGCTCGACCCCGACGGCGGCGCCCGCGATGGCGAAGTCGCCGTGGCGGCGGGCGATCTCCTGCACGGCGAAGCCGCACCGACCGGTCCACACCGGCAGGCGGACGCCGGCGAGCAGCTCGTCCGGCGCCAGCGCGGTGCTCCACAGCCCCGTGAAGAAGTCGGCCGCGGGGATGACCCGGCGGCCGCGGGTCGAGACGGCCTCCATCTCGCCGTCGAGCGCCAGCACCACGGCGGGGTACTCCGCGGCGGCGTCGGCGTGGGCGATGGAGCCGCCCACGGTCCCCCGGTTGCGGATCTGGAGGTGGCCGATCAGCGGCGTCGCCCGCGCCAGGAGCGGGGCCGCCGCGGCCACCTCGGCGTCGGCCTCGACCGCGGCCTCGGTGGTGCCCGCCCCGATCCAGAGGGCGCCGTCGCGGCGCTCGATGCCGGTGAGCTCGTCCACCCGGCCGATGTCGATGAGGTGCTCGAACACCGCGAGGCGCAACGCGAGCATCGGCACGAGGCTCTGGCCGCCGGCGAGCACCTTGGCGTCGTCGCCGAGCTCGGCGAGCATCCCGGTCGCCTCCGCGATGGTCGCCGGGCGGTGGTACGCGAACGGTGCCGGCTTCATGCCGCCGTCCGCTCCTGCAGATCCATGCTCACCTCCCGATCCCGCGGCCCTGCGCCGCGGCCGACGGACCGTACCAGCGTGCTAGGCACCTGCACAGCATGACGACCCGTGCGGGTCC
>DASSGC010000527.1:0-9166 GCA_035693765.1 Acidimicrobiales bacterium | reverse complement strand
GTCGCGTGTGACAGAGTTCTGGACCGATGAGACAAGCGACGCAACTCGGATCTTGAGCCGCGACGCCCAGGGTGATCCGCTCTGGGACGTCGGCCCCCTTGCGGGGCCCACCGTCGAGTCGCCGAGCCACTCCGGGCAACGCGCGGTGAACTACTGCGCACGGGAGTACGTGGACCACCGCGACACGGGCGGGGCTTCCACCGACATCGACGTCGACGGGCTGCGTCAGCTCCGCGATGACATCGCCGCAGGCGAGCTGGTCGAGGACGGAACAGAGGTCGTCGATGGCCGGGAGCTGATCCGCCTGATCAGACCCGACGCTGACGCGGGAGTGGACCTTGTCGTCACGCTCGTCGATCCCGACACCTACCTCCCGGTCCGGGCACGCGGCACGATCCGACATGGCGGCGTCGGCGAGACCTTCAGCCAGACCTACGAGTTCCTCCCCCGGACACCCGAGAACCTGTTGCTGGTCTCCCCTCCGATTCCTGACGGGTTCAGACAGGCCCACCCGGACCGCGGCGGCTTCGACCCGGCATCTTGCGATGGATCCACGTAGCGCCGCGCGCCGGCTACCGCGGGACGGCGGCGAGCACCTCGTCGTGCGACCACTCCTCGCCCAGCACGCGTGCCAGGAGCGCGTCGCTGCTGCTGGTCACGTACGGCGTGTGCTCGGGATCTTCCACGGACGCGTGCGCCGGGGACGCCAGGCAGTCCCAGAGGGGCAGCCGGTTGGCCAGCCAGCCGTCGAGGGTGAGGTCCACATAGGTCGGCTCCCGCCAGACCAGAGCGGCACGCTGCAGGTCGCCGGGCCGGACGGCGAGCCACACGCCGAAGGTGACGACGAAACCACCGGAGAGCTTGACCGGGAGGAGGCACCGGACGAACGCCCCCACGCGGGGCACCTGCATCATGACCGACGTCCGGGCGTCCTCGTGGGTCATCCAGGTGCCGGCGGCTCGATCCTGGTCCGGGGCCGTCAGCACGGGCTCCGGCAGCTCGAACCTCAGGTGGCGGTCGTGGGCATCGAGCGGTCGACCGCAGCGGCACACGCCGTGTGCCGGAACTCGCCTGTCGGGCACCAGTGCAGGATGGCACCGATCCGGTCCGGCCGCAGCACGCGGCCGCACCGCCCGGCCGAACCGGGTCGGGACGACCGCGGCGAGCGCGGTCGAGCCGACCCGGTTCGGGGGTTGCGCCGTGGCCACCGGCAGGCGCCGGCGGCCGCCTCGGGCTACCAGTTCGGGGTGAGGGTGAGGGCGTGGTCGAACGACGACTGGCCGGCCGGCGACGGCAGGCCCACGATGCGGTTCACGGCCGCGGCGGCGCGGGCCGAGCAACCGGTGGACTCGACCACCGCCGGGATCTCGAAGTCGTTGGCCACCACCCGGGCGGTCGCTCCCCCGTTCGGCAACAGGCTCAGGCCGACGCCCGTGAGCGCGCCGCTCGCCCCGGATGCCGGCGCAACGTCATGCCGTCTTTCGCCGTCTGTCGCCGTCGGGCAGCGCCCGCCGACCCAGAACGTAGCGGTTACTCGCGGGTGCTGATCTGCTGCACCGACCAGCCGTTGCCGTCCGGGTCGTCGAACAGGAAGAAGCCCACGTTGTGCAGTTCGTCGCCGTCCCGGTAGGGCCGCAGGCGGAGATCCTTGCCGTACACGTGGATGTCGGTGACCGCCACCCCGCGCTCGACCAGCTCGGCGTGGGCGGCCCGGATGTCGCGCACGACCAGCCGGAGGCCCTGCAGCGCGCCCGGCGCCATGTCCCTGGCGGGGACGGGGATCCCCGGCCAGTCGTAGATGCCCGTGCCGATGGCGATGGAGCAGCCCGAGCCGGGCGGGGTCAGCTGGACCTGCCGCACCTCGGCGTCGTGGACGCTGTCGAAGTCGACGGTGAAGCCGAGCTGGTCGGCGTAGAACGCCTTGGCCCGGTCGACGTCGCTCACGGGTACGCACACCACCTCGATCGTCCAGTTCATGGGGGACTCGCTCCTCTCGGCTCGCGGTTCACGTGCTCGTGACCGCCGTGACGACGCAGGCACCGGCGAGAGCTCATCGGTCCGACCCGACAACCGTGCCGCAGGCGTCGGGGCGGGCCGGCCCGTCCCACCGGCCGATGCCGTCAGCCCTCGGTGGGTCGGGGCACCGGCGGCAGGTGGGCGACGAGGGCCTGGAGCAGCAGCGTCTCGTTGGGGTAGCGCTGGAGCGACACGGCCGCGGCATCGATCCGCAGGGTGGCACCGACCAGGTCGCGGCGGGCACCGACCCGCGCGATCGCGTCGCGGTAGGCGGCGGCCAGCGTCGCCAGGCCGAAGCGCAGCTCGGCGGTGCGGAACCGGCGCACCTCCCGCTTGTGCCGGGTCTCCAGGTCCTTCCGGCCCGACCCCCGCAGCCCGAACCGCTCGATCTGCTCGTCCAGCGCCGCCGCCTCGGCCGCCTGGCGCTCGTGCAGCGGGCCGAGCGCCTCGCCGATCATCGACTGGAGCTCGGCCACCACCGTCGCCGCCCGGTGCCCCGTCCCGTCGAGGCGGTACGGGACGTCTCGCCAGGCCTGGTGGCGCAGCGCCAACCGGTCGTCGGTCGCGAGCGTGCGGGCCCGTTCGAGGTCGCCCGCCGCCGCCGCGGCGGCGGTGGCCGCCCGGTCGGGCTCGACGCCCTCGGCGACCAGGCGGCCGGCCACCACGGCAGCGGGCAGGGCTGGCACCTCGATGCGCACGCACCGGCTGGCGATGGTGACCAGTTCCGGCACGATCTCGGTCGCCAGCAGCACGAACACGGTGGACACCGGCGGCTCCTCGACGGTCTTCAGCAGGAGCCCGGCGGCCTCGTCCTCCATGTCCTCGCACCCGGACGCCACGACGACCTTGCGGGCACCCTCCACCGGGGCGAGCGTGGCGCTCCGCACCACCCGTTCGGCGTCGCCCTTGCGGAACGTGTTGCCCTCCGGGTCGACCACCCGCAGATCGGGGTGCTGCTCGGCCCGGGCCAGGCGCAGGTGCCGTGCCCGGTCGTCGGCGGACGCGGGGGCCGCCGTGGCCAGCAGGAGGCCGGCGAAGGCCCGCGCCAGCTCCCGCTTGCCCGACCCGGGCGGCCCGATCAGCAGGTAGGCGTGGACCGGGGACTCGGCCGCGGCCGTGAGCTGGCGCACGGCCGCCTCCTGGCCGGCGACGTCGACCCACGGGTCGTCGCCGGCCCGGGACGGCGCGTCGGCGGGGGCGGCGGAGGCGGGACCGGCCATGCCCGCAGTGTCGCACGGGCGCACCGGGAGCCCGCCACCCCGCCCTCCCCGTCTCTCGGCACGACCTTGCGGAAGACGGCGCCGCGCCCTACGGGCGGGTCGCCTCGGCCAGGTCGGGAAGGCGGGACGTGGCGGCCTGCCAGACCCGTGCGGTCACCTCGTCGGGGTCGCCGGTGCCGTCGACCACGACCCAGTGATCGGCGTAGGCGGCCGCCAGCGCCCGGTACCCCTTGGCCACCCGCGCGTGGAAGTCGGCTCCCGCCGCCTCCATCCGGTCGGGTCGCCCGCTCCGGCGGTCGGCCGCCACGTCGGGCGGCACCTCCAGCAGCACCACCAGGTCGGGCCACAGGTTCTCGGTCGCCCACTCCGAGATGCGGCGCAGCCCGACGACGGGCAGGCCCCGGCCGTAGCCCTGGTAGGCGAGGCTCGACCCGATGTAGCGGTCGGACACGACGTGGCGGCCGGCCGTGAGCGCCGGGCGTACGAGCTCGGCGACGTGCTGGGCCCGGTCGGCCGCCATCAGCAGCGCCTCGGCCCGGTCGTCGAGACCGGTGGTGCGGGCATCGAGCAGCAGGCTCCGCAGCGCGGCGCCGATGGCGGTGCCGCCGGGCTCGCGGGTGTGGAGCGCCCCCAGCCGTCTGGCGAGCCGGATCGACTGGGTCGACTTGCCGCTGGCCTCGCCGCCCTCGAACACGATGAAACGGCCCACCCCGGCCCCGCTACGGCGCGGTCTTCTTGGCAGCCTTCTTGGCGGGGGCCTTCTTGGTCGCCGCCTTGGCGGCCGCCGTGCGGGCCGGGGCCTTGCGGCCGGACGCCTTCTCGGCGGTGGCCGCCTTGGCGGTGGCCTTGCGCGCCGGCGACTTCTTCTTCGCCGCGGCCTTCTTGCGCCCCCGGGTCGGGCCGGCGTCCCGGCGGGCCTGGAGCAGCCCCGCCGCCCGGTCGGCGGTCAGGTCCTCGACGGTGTCGCCGTCCCGCTCCCGCAGCGAGGCGTTGGTCTCGCCGTCGGTCACGTAGGGGCCGTAGCGGCCGTCCTTCACCACCATCGGCTTGCCGCTCACCGGATCGGGGCCGAGCTCCTTGAGGGGCGGGGCGGCCGCGGCGCGGCCCCGGCGCTTCGGCTCGGCGAACAGCCGCTGGGCCGCCTCGATGGTGACCGTGAACAGCTCGTCCTCGCTGCCGAGGCTGCGGGTGTCGTTGCCCTTCTTGACGTACGGCCCGTAGCGGCCGTTGAGCGCGACGATCTCCTCCCCGCTGTCGGCGTCGGTGCCCACCGTGCGGGGCAGGGACAGCAGGCGGACGGCGTCGTCGAGCGTGACCGTGGCGGGCGTCATGGTCTTGAACAGCGACGCCATCTTGGGCTTGGCGCCGTCCGGCAGCGTGTCGGCGTCGCCGAGCTGCACGTAGGGCCCGAACCGGCCCGACTTGAGGTAGACGGGCAGCCCGGTCTCGGGGTCGGAACCGATCGGCTCGTCGCCCTTGGGCGCGGCCAGCAGCTCGAGCGCCCGCTCGACGGTCAGCTCGTCGGGCGCGATGTCGGCCGGCACTGAGGCGGTCTCGTCTCCCCGCTTGACGTAGGGCCCGTACTTGCCGTTGCGCACCACCACCAGCTCGCCGTCGGTGTCCTTGCCGAGCGGGATGGCGTTGACGACCGCCGGGTCGGCGTTGGCCATGGCGTGCTCGATGAGCGTGGTCAGCCCATCGCTGCCGTTGCCGAACCAGAAGGCGTGGAGGAACGGCACCCGGTCGCGCGACCCGGTGGCGATCTCGTCGAGCTGGTTCTCCATGCGGGCCGTGAAGGTGTAGTCGACCTCGGCGGTGAAGTGGCCCTCCAGCAACTGGACGACGGCGAAGGCCGACCACGACGGCACCAGGGCCTGGCCCTTCTTCCACACGTAGCCGCGGTCCTGGATCGTCTGCATGATCGACGCCCACGTCGACGGGCGGCCGATGCCCAGCTCCTCCAGCTTCTTGACGAGCGACGCCTCGGTGTAGCGGGCCGGCGGTTGGGTCGTGTGGCCGACCGGGTCGACGGCCGGGTCGGGCAGCGCCTGGCCGACGGTGAGATCGGGCAGCAGCCGCTCGCGGTCGTCGAGGTCGGCCTCCGGGTCGTCGGAGCCCTCCACGTACACCCGCAGGTACCCGGGGAACGTGATGGTGCGCCCGGACGCCGCCCACCCGGTGGTGGTGGGCGAGTCGCCGTTGGCGCCCGCGAGCGGCGCGGCCAGCGGCGCCTCGATGCGCACCGACACGGTCTTGCCGAGGGCGTCGGCCATCTGGGACGCCAGCGTCCGCTTCCAGATGAGGTCGTACAGCCGCAGGTCGGGGCCGCGCAGCTCGCCGCCGAGCTGGTCGGGCGTGCGCCAGCGGTCGCCGGCGGGCCGGATGGCCTCGTGGGCCTCCTGGGCGTTCTTGACCGAGCTGCGGTACTGGCGGGAGGCCTGGGGAAGGAACTTCTCGCCGTACAGCTCCCGGACCTGGGCCCGGGCCGCGGCCAGCGCCTCGTCGGACAGCGTGACCGAGTCGGTCCGCATGTAGGTGATGTAGCCGCGCTCGTAGAGGCCCTGGGCGGTCCGCATGACCTGCCCGGAGCTCATGCCGAGCTTGCGGCCGCCCTCCTGCTGCAGGGTCGAGGTGATGAAGGGCGCCTTGGGCGAGCTGCGGTACGGCTTCTCGTCGACGGCGGCCACCGTGTAGGTCGCCCCGTCGAGGGCCGTGACCAGGCTGCGGGCGCCGGACTCGTCGATGACGACCACGTCGTCGCGGGCCACCCGGCCCTGCGCGTCGAAGTCCTTGCCGGTGGCGACCCGGGCGTCGTCGATCGCCACGAGCGTGGCCTGGAAGGCGGGCGCCGCCGGGAACGCGGCCACCAGGTCCCAGTAGCCGGCGGCCACGAAGGCCATGCGCTCGCGCTCCCGCTCGACCACCAGGCGGATCGAGGGGCTCTGCACCCGCCCGGCGGACAGGCCGGTCGACACCTTGCGCCACAGCACCTCCGACACGGGGTAGCCGTAGAGCCGGTCGACGATGCGCCGGGCCTCCTGGGCGTCGACCAGGCCGGCGTGGATGTCGCGGGACTCCTCGACCGCCTGCTCGATGGCCTGGCGGGTGATCTCGTGGAAGACCATCCGCCGGGTCGGCACCGCCGGCTTGAGCACCTCGGTGAGGTGCCACGCGATGGCCTCCCCCTCGCGGTCCTCATCGGTCGCGAGATACACCTGGTCCGCACCCTTGAGCGCCGCACGTAGGCGCTTGACGACGTCCTTCTTGGACGGCGGGACGACGTAGGTCGGCCGGAACCCGTCGTCGATGTCGACGGCGAGGCCCTTGGGCTCCAGGTCGCGGATCGAGCCGATGGAGGCCTCGACGACGAACTCGTCGCCGAGGAAGCGCGCGATGGTGCGCGCCTTGGCGGGCGACTCGACGATCACGAGCGACGTGGGCATCGGCGACAGTTGAAAGGCAAGCGGCGCCGACTGTCAAACAGGTCTGGCCAGGCGGCTGCGCCGCGGCTGACCTCAGCCCGGCGGTGCGCAGACCCCGGCGCCGGCGCCGGAACGGGGGTGGGCGAACCGGTGGACGGCGGCGCCGGCGCGGCCGTCGCGCCCGGGCGCGCCCCGCTCCGATCCGCCGGCCGGGCGACCGCGCCGGGCCCCGGGCCGGGACCCGGGCCGGGACCCGGGCGAGGTGATGCTCGCCACCGCGCCCGCCCCGACGGTCCCCGTTCCGCTACGCACCGTCGTCGATGCGGCAGGCATCGGGCGCTTCGGGGGCGGGTAGGGGTGATCCCCGATGCCCCCTGGGGACGGCGCCCGTAGCGTGGAGCCGTCCCCGATCGCCGCCGGGGGCCAGTACCCAGGAGGACAGGATGGACGGCATGTCACTGCTCGACGTGCTGCGGGGCGTGATGCTCGACCCGGCCGAACAGGCCGCCTACAACGCCGACCCCGGCGCGTACCTCGAGCGCTTCGGCTACGACGACGTCGACCCGGCCGACCTGTCCGAGGCCTTCGGCCTGGTGGCGGACACGCTGCCCCCGGATCAGGCGCAGGCCGCCTGGGAGGCCGCGGCCACCCCCGACGACGGTTCGTTCGGCACCGTCACGGCCGACTTCGACAGCCCGAACGGGGTGTCGGCCGGCGATGACGCGGCCGGCACGCTCGACGAGGGCGCGGCGGAGCCGGCCGCGGACGCCGGGCCGGAGCCGGTGCTCTCGTTCGGTCAGGGCGAGGCGGCGGACGGCGTGGTCGAGGACATCGACGACATCGACGACATCGACACCCTGCATGCCGCCGGCGACGACGGTGGGGCCGGGTCGCCCGACGACACCGGCGAGGCGGCCGACGCCGGCGACCTCGCCCACGGCCTCGGCGACACCGGTCCGGACCTCGACGACGACGGGTTCGACGACGGCGCCGACGACGAGCTCGACGACGGTGGCGCCGACGACGGGTTCGACGACGGCGGCCCCGGCGACGACGGCGGGTTCGACGGGCTCGACGAGGCGCCGCCGCTCGGCCACGAGAGCGACCTCGACGGGTTCGACGACCTCGACCAGATCGACGGCTTCGGCGCCCTGGGCGACGACGCACCGGACGACACCGACATCGGCTCGTTCTAGCGTGACCCATCCGCGCGGGTCCTGAACCCACCGCCCCCGGCGGGCGGACCTCGACACCCCCCCTTCACCGTGGCCCGGGATTCGCTCCCGGGCCACGGTCGCGCCCGCACGGTGGCGGCCCCGACGGCGTCCGGGCGCGTCCCCCCAGGGGTCGCGCCGATCCCCTAGACAAACCCCGATCGGGGACGGGGCGATCCCCGATGGCCCGGGCCACAGGGGCACGTACTTTGCTGACACACGAGGTCGCTCGAGAGGCGGGTGGCCCCAAGGACAGGAGCACCGAGCGATGTCTCTCTTCGACACCCTTCTGGGAATCTTCACCGACAACGACACGCAGGAGGCCTACCAGCAGGACCCCGAGGGGTTCCTCAACCAGAACGGCTTCGGCAACGTCACGAGCCAGGACATCCAGGCCGAGATGCCTCGGGTCCTGTCGGCCGTCCAGGGCAACAGCGGCGGCGCCGAGCAGGGCGGCGTGGCCAACTTCGGCGGCAGCGGCAACGTGGTGCTGCCCCCGCCCCCCGCCCACGCCACCGAGGCGGGCGGCGGCTACGAGGGCGGCGGCCTGTCGGGCGCCATCGAGTCGATCAACCACTACACCAACGTCGTCAACCTGACCGAGCAGAGCTTCGAGGACAACGACGTCACCACGATCGACGACCGTGACACCACGGTCGACCAGTCGGTCAACCAGAACATCACCGCCTTCGGCGACGTCAACCAGGAGTTCGACAACGACGTCGTCTCCGGCGACGGGGCCGTGGCCGCCGGCGACGACGCACAGGTCAACACCGGCGACGGCGCCGTGCAGGCAGGCGACGACATCTCCGACTCCACCATCGCCACCGGCCACGTCGAGGGCTCGGTCACCGGCGACGTCGAGGACAGCATCGTCGGCGACGACAACCAGGCCATCATCGACTCCGAGGTCGGGGCGGCGAGCTTCGGCTCGGGCGACGCCACCAACGTGGAGGCCGAGAACGCGGTCCTGGGTGACGGCACGATCGTGTCGGACGTCGACGGCGACGCCACCCTCAACCAGGGCGACGGCGACGTCATCCAGATCGAGAACTCGGACATCGACGAGTCGGCCATCGGGACCGGTGCGACGGTGCAGTCCAACGACGTCGACATCGACGCCGACGAGGGCAGCTCGGTCGCCTTCGGCGAGGGGGCCAGCTCCAGCGCCGAGACCCAGGACGTCGACGTCGAGGGCAACAGCGGCACGGTCCAGGTCGGCGACGACGGCGACCAGACCGCCCTCACCGACAACTCGGTGAACGACAGCTTCAACACCGAGGACAGCTTCAAC
>DASSGC010000526.1:0-2551 GCA_035693765.1 Acidimicrobiales bacterium | reverse complement strand
GGTGTTCGGCGTCCTCTCGCCGACCCAGTTCCTCACGGCCGGCAACCTCACGAACATCACGCAGAACGTCTCGATCTGGGCGGTCATCGCCGTCGGGATGACGTTCGTCATCATCACCTCGGGCATCGACCTGTCCGTCGGCTCCGTCCTCGTCGTCTCGTCCGTCGCGGCCGCGAAGACGATGGAGTCCCTCGGCGGCGAGGGCTGGGGCGTGGCCTTCGTCGGACTCGTCGTGGCCGTCGTCGTCGGCGTGGGCTGGGGCATCCTCAACGGGTTCCTGGTCGCCAAGGCCCACGTGCCCCCGCTGATCGTCACCCTCGGGACGCTGTCGGTGGCCCTCGGCATCGCGCAGATCATCACCGGTGGCCTCGACATCCGCTCGGCGCCCACCGTGCTCCAGGACAACATCGGCTACGGCCGCGTCGCCGGCATCCCGGCGATCAGCCTCATCGCCCTCGTCGTCGTCGTCATCGGCGGGATCGGGCTGCACAAGACCCGCTTCGGTCGCTACACCTACGCGATCGGCTCCAACGAGATCTCCGCCCGCCGGGTCGGCATCAGCGTCGACCGCAAGCTCGTGCAGATCTACGCCCTTTCGGGCCTGCTCGCCGGCCTCGCCGGCCTGCTGTCCCTCGCGCAGTACGGCACGACGACGATCGCCGGCCAGTCGCTGACGAACCTCAACGTCATCGCCGCGGTCGTCATCGGCGGCACGTCGATCTTCGGCGGGCAGGGCTCGATGTTCGGCTCGATGGTCGGCCTGTTCATCCCCGCCGTCCTCCAGTCGGGCTTCGTCATCATCGGCGTCTCGCCCTACTGGCAGACCGTGGCCGTCGGGACGATCCTCATCGCCGCCGTCTACGTCGACCAGCAGCGCCGGGTCGCCGCGAGCCGTGGCAAGGGCGTCTCCACGTAGCGCCCGGCTTCCCACCGACAGGGACCCGCACGACATCACCCACACCCACGTCGTCCATCACCACACCAACCCCCACCAGGAAGGCACCACCCCCATGAGGAACACCATCAAGGTCGCCGCCGCGGCGGCCAGCATCACCCTCGCCCTCGCGGCCTGCAGCAGCGGCGCCCCGTCCTCGTCGGACAGCACCGGCTCGGCCGCTGCCAACGACAACAAGAACATCGCCTTCGTGCAGGGCGTGGCGGGCGACGAGTTCTACATCACCATGGAGTGCGGCATCAAGGAGAAGGCCGCCGAGCTCGGCTACACGGTCACCACCCAGGGGCCGCAGAAGTTCGACCCGACCCTCCAGAAGCCGATCGTCGACTCGGTGACCGCGTCCAAGCCGGCCGCGATGCTCATCGCCCCGACCGACGTCCAGGCGATGCAGGCGCCCCTCGAGCAGGCCGCCAAGGCCGGCATCAAGGTCGTCCTCGTCGACACCACGGTCAACGCCCCGTCGTTCGCCGTCTCGCAGATCAGCTCGGACAACGTCGGTGGCGGCGCGGCGGCCTTCGACGCCATCAAGGCGGCCAAGCCCGCCGGCGGCAAGGTGCTCGTCATCTCCACCGACCCCGGCGTCTCCACCGTCGACGCGCGCGTCAAGGGCTTCGAGGACGCCGTGAAGGCCGAGTCGGCGTTCACCTACCTGGGCGTGCAGTACAGCCACAACGACCCGGCGACCGCCGCGAACCTCGTCTCCGCCGCGCTCCAGAAGGACCCCGACATCGTGGGCATCTTCGCGACGAACCTGTTCTCCGCCGAGGGCTCCGCCACCGGGGTGCGCCAGGCCGGCGGCAAGGACATCACGATCGTCGGCTTCGACGCCGGGCCCAACCAGATCAAGGCCCTCGAGGAGGGCACGGTCCAGGCGCTCGTCGCCCAGCAGCCGAGCACCATCGGCTCGGACGGCATCGAGCAGGCCCACGCCGCGCTCACGGGCGGCACCATCGAGCCCACCATCCAGACCGGGTTCACCATCATCACCAAGGAGAACCTCTCCGGCGAGGGCGGCGACGCGGCCTACAAGTCGACCTGCTGACCTCCCCCGACCGCGGGGCCGCCGCGTTGCCCAGGGCCGCGGCGGCCCCGCTCCCCACCCCGGGGTCGCACCTCTGGGACCCCGAACACCGAGAACCCCGTTGACCGCACCGGACCAGGTGCGGCAGCGGGGTTCTCGGTGTCGGGGCGGGTCGTCCCTCAGCGGACCGTGATGCCGATGAGCGCGGCGTTGCCGGAGCCGTCGACCTTCACCGTGGCCACCGCCTCGCCGCTCTGCACGGCCTCCTCGAGGCCCTTCGCCTCGTCCTGCGGGAGGAACCAGCTCTCGATGCCGCACTCGAGCCGCCAGCTCGAGTCGTCACAGCGGAGGTAGAGGCCGTCGGCGGGGGCGGTGCGTTGGATCGGTCCGCCCACCCAGACCTCACCCTGTCGGGTGAGGGGGACGTATGCCGTGCCGCGCTCCTCCTCGAGCCGCTGCGCCTCCTCCTCGTTCTCCTTCATCTCCTCCTCGGTGACGGACTCGTCGAACTCCGGCGACGCGGCCGGGAGATCGGGGTAGGACAGGTCGACGTACGCCCCGCGGAAGGGGTCGAT
>DASSGC010000525.1:0-8367 GCA_035693765.1 Acidimicrobiales bacterium | reverse complement strand
GCCATCGCCGGGCAGGCCCTGGTCGGCCGCGCCCTCGGCGCGGCCGACGCGGGCGCCGCCCGCCCCGCCGGCCGGCGGAGGATCGAGTGGGGCGCCGCCGCCGGCGTGGCCGCCGGGCTGGTGCTCGTCGCCCTGCGGTCGCTGCTCCCCGGGCTGTTCACCGACGACCCCGCCGTGGCCGACCTGGCCGCGTTCGTGCTCCTGTGGGTGGCGGTGCTGCAACCGGTCAACGGCATCGCCTTCGTGCTCGACGGCATCCTCATCGGGGCGGGCGACCTGCGCTTCCTGGCCGGGGCGATGGCGGCGGCGACGGCGACGTTCGTCCCGCTGGCCCTGGCCGTGGGCGCCGCCGGCCTCGGGATCGGCTGGCTGTGGGCCGCCATCGGGCTGTTCATGGCCGCCCGGGCCGGCTCCCTGCTGGCCCGGTTCGCCCGGGACGGCTGGGTGGTGGTGGGCGCCGTCCGCTGAGGTCAGAACTCGGTGCCGCAGAACGGCGCCCGATCGGTGCGGAACAGCGCGTCCGCACGGTCCAGCGCACCCGCCGCCCGCTCCTCCACCAGCCCGGCCCGGTGCAGGGTGGTCCACGACACCCCGCCGAGCAGCAGCGACCCCAGCTCCGCCGTGCGCACCACGACCTCGGGCTCGCGGTCGGTGCGGGCGCAGTCGGCGCCGTCGGGGCCGCCCTCCAACCGGAACCGGCCGCCGAGGCCGGGCCGGCGGGCGTCGACCACCTCGACCACCACGCCACCGTCCGCCGCGTAGCGGCGGGCGGCGAGGCAGGCGGCGACGTCGAGCGGGCGGAGCCACATCACGTCGCGCTCGGCGGTCACCTGCAGTGCACGCGGGTCGGCCAGGCGCCAGCGCAGCGGCCCATCCGTCGGCGCCATGCGCCAGACCACGCTGGTCACGAGGTCGACGCGGCAGGCGAAGCGCACGAGCTCGGCTGCGACGGCGTCCGACGCGGCCCCGAGGTCGACGATGCGCAGGTGGTGATCGGCGCCGCCGGCGCCGAAGTTCTGGGCGATGCGGTAGACGACGAACCCGTCGGGCGTGCCGTCCGCGCCGTCGTGCACGGCGATGTAGCGGGCGCTGGCCCCGTCGCGCTCGTGCTCGATGTCGAGCGCCTCGCAGGCCCACCAGCCCGGGGTGCGGCTCACCTCGCCCGGCACGCGGCGCCAGTGGCGGTCCCAGATCGCCGGGAGGACGGTGGCGGCCTCCGCCTCGTCGATCAGCCGGATCGTGCCCTTCTCGGCGTCGCTGACGGCGACGCCGTCCACCTCGGTGGCGCGGGTGGCGTCGATGACGAGCCGGTGGAAGCGGGTGGCCACGCCGTAGCCGAACCGCCGGTAGATGCCGCCCTCGCTGGCGGTGAGCCCGGCGAGGGGCTCGCCCCGCTCGATCGCCTGGTCGTGGAGCGCCTCGATCAGCGCCGAGAGGACGCCCCGCCGCCGGTGCGTCGGCAGCACGCCGGCCTCGGTGACCGCGGCCAGCGCCACGCGCCCGCCGCCCGGCACGGCGACGTCGAACGTGAACAGCGCGGCCGTCCCCACGACGCGGCCGCCGTCGGTGACGGCGAAGGTCCTGCCGGGCTCGGTGAGCGCCCGCGCCTGGGCCAGGTAGTCGGGTGGCGCCTTCGGCCCGACGCCGAACGCGACGGCGGTGAGGTCGATGGTGGCGTCGAGCTCGCCGGGTGCGATCAGGCGAGGGGTCCAGGTCACGTCAGGTGCCGGCGCGCTCGCGGAGCAGCGCCGTGACCGCCTTGCCGTCGGCCTGCCCCCTGGTGGCCTTCATGACCTGACCGACGAAGAACCCCGTGAGCTTGCCCCGGGCCTTGTCGTCCCCGTCGACGAACCGGGCCCACTCGTCGGGGTGGGCGGCGATCACGCCGTCGACCGCGGTGCCCAGCGCGTCCGCCCCCATGGCCTCGAACCCCTTGGCCGCGGCGATGGCGGCCGGGTCGTCGCCGCTGGTCACCATCTCGGCCAGGACCGCCTTGGCCTGGGTGGCGGTCAGCTCGCCGCCGGTCTCCATCGTCACCAGCGCGGCCAGCCGGCCGGGGTCGAGCGCGCCCGCCCCCTCGACCGCCAGGTTGTGCTCCACGTGGGTGAGCACCCGGGCCGGGTCGGCGCCGGCCGCGATCGTGGCGAGCGCGAGGGCGTCGAGGTCGCGTTCCACGGCGATCGCCACGGCGCCGCCGGTGCCGTCGACCCCGGCCGCCTCGGCGAGCCGGGCCCGCCGGGCCGCGGGGAGGGTGGGCAGCGCGGCGTCGACGCGGGCCACCCACTCGTCACCCGGGTCGAGGGGCACGAGGTCCGGCTCGGGGAAGTACCGGTAGTCCTCGGCCTCCTCCTTCACCCGCAGCGTGTGCGTGCGGCCGTCGTCCTCGTTCCAGTGCCGTGTCTCCTGGCGGACGGCCTCGCCGGCCTCGATCAGCTCGATCTGGCGCCGGGCCTCGTAGTCGATGGCCCGCCCGAGCGACCGCAGGGAGTTGACGTTCTTGATCTCGCAACGGGTGCCGAACGGCTCGCCCGGCCGGTGGACCGAGACGTTGGCGTCGACCCGGAGCGAGCCCTCCTCCATCCGGGCGTCGGACGCGCCGGTGGCGAGCAGGATGGCCCGCAGCTCCGACACGTACGCCCGGGCCTCGTCCGCGGACCGGAGGTCGGGCTTCGACACGATCTCCAGCAGCGGGACACCGGCCCGGTTGTAGTCGACGAGGCTGTACCCGGCCTCGGTGATGCGCCCGCCCCCGCCGACGTGGGTCGACTTGCCGGTGTCCTCCTCGAGGTGCGCCCGCTCGATGCCGACCCGCTGGCCGGACGGCAGCTCCAGCGACCCCTCCACGTTGATGGGCAGGTCGTACTGGCTGATCTGGTAGTCCTTCGGCATGTCCGGGTAGAAGTAGTTCTTCCGGGCGAACACCGAGCGGCGCACGTCACAGCCCAGCGCCCGGCCCAGCCGCACCGCCAGCTCGACCACGCCCTCGTTGAGCACCGGCAGCGAGCCGGGCAGGCCGAGGCAGACCGGGCAGACGTTGGTGTTGGGTTCGTCACCGAAGCGGTTGGGACACCCGCAGAACAACTTGGTCGCCGTCGCCAGCTCGGTGTGCACCTCGAGGCCGACGACCGTTTCCCACTCTGACGCCATGGGGCCAGGCTAGAGCCGGGCGGGCCTCCGCCCGGCACGCGTACCGGCGCCGTCCGCGTGCTACGCGGTGCGGCGCACCCGCTGGCCGGGCCCGTCCCAGGTGTACGCCCGCTCGGCGGCGAACGGCGAGGGCCGGATCGCGGCCTCGGCCGGGCGCAGCACGTAGCCCACGCCGCGCACGGTGTGGATCACGCGCGGCCCGGAGCGCTCCAGCTTGCGGCGCAACGCCGACACGTGCACCTCGACCAGGTTCACGTCGTGGTGGTCGAAGCCCCACACCATCGAGAGGAGCTGCGACTTGGACAGCACCTGGCCGCGGTTGCGGCACAGGGCCACCAGCAGCGAGAACTCCAGTGCCGTCAGGTCGATCAGGCGACCGTTGCGCTCGACCACGTGCGCCGGCTCGTCGACCAGGAGGTCGCCGAGGCGCATGCTCGAGGCGATCTGCCCGGCGCGCCGCAGGATGGCGGTGACCTTCCAGCGGAGCTCGGTCAGGGGGAACGGCGTCGCCAGCACCTCGTCGGCGCCGGCCTCCAGGCCGGCGAGCCGGTCCTCGAGGCGGCTCGACCGGGTGATCACCACCAGCGGCACGTCGCTCGCCTGGCGCACCCGGCTCACGACGACCTTGCGGTCCATCAGGTCGATGTCGCCGGTGTCCATCACCAGGAGCGCCGGTCGCTCGTCGATCAGCAACGACTCGATCGGCCCGCGCCGCCGGCGCGTGACCCCGAACCCTGCGGTCCCGAGCACCTGGCAGACGCCGTCCGCCAGGAAGTCGTCCTCCGTCACGACCAGGACGTGTCCGCCCGCGCCGTTCATCGCACTGCCCGCCACGCGGCCATGCCACCCATGTCTTCGCCCTACTTCCGCCCATGACCTCTGGCGCCCCAGCGGTCGATCCTGTCTTGGTCTGTGCCGCCGTCGCCGGCGACCGGAACACCCGACCCTGTCCGCAGGGGCCGGAGCGACGACATCCCCAGATCACGGGATTTCCCCCAGGCTCCGGTGGTTGGCCGGAGAACCGATCGTGTCGTCACGGGGGATCATAGCGAACCAGGGCCCGCGCGCGTGTCACCCCCCGTGACACTTCAGTAACACCTCAGTGCGTCTTCAGCGCGGCTTCAGCGAGGCCTCCGAGACTGGTCGAGATCCCGCGGACAGGCGGATGGGCGGACAACAGAGGGGTCACAGTGGGGCTCTCCCTACAGGACCGGCACGGGTCACGTCAGGCGGACGTGACCGGCGCCACTGCGCGCTTCCAGGGCGCAGCAACGACAACACGGCGGACGAGGCGGCGGCGCTCCTTCAGCGTCCGGCTCGCGGCGCGGCTCGGGCTCCTCGACCTGGCAGCCCTCGCCGCCGGCTGGGCCCTGGGCTGGGTCGTGGCCGGGAACGCGACCAGCGCGCCGGTGCCGGCGCCCGCGCTCCAGCTCGACGACATCGCGGTCGGCGTGGCGGCCAGCCTCGCCTGCTTCGCGCTCCTCGGCCTGTACCGGGTGCCCTCCCATGGCACCCGGTCCACGTCGGTGGGCACCGCAGCGCAGGCCGTCGCCGTGGCCGCCGTCGTCGTCACCGGCTGGCAGGCCGTCATCGGCAACGCCGCCCCCGGGCTGTCGGTCGGGGCCGCCGGCGGCGGCTTCGCCGCCGCCATCCTCGCCCGGTACTGCTTCGACGTCTGGCTCATCGGCTGCCGCCGCCAGGGTCGCTACCTGGTCCCGGTGGTGGTGGCGGGCACCGGCCGCGACGCCGCGGCGCTCGTCGAGTTCCTCGACCTCAACCCCGAGGCCGGCTTCCGCGCTGCCGGCGTCGTGGGCGGGCGCCGCAACGAGCGGCACCCGACCGAGTTCGCCGAGCCTGCCGGCACCCACGTCCCCGCCCCCGCCAGGGTCGACGACGAGGGCGCCAGCGTCACCCCGCTCGTCCCCTGGCTCGGCGGCTACGACGAGGCCGTCGCGGCCGTGCGCCACACCGGCGCCGCCGGCGTGCTGGTGGCCGTCAACCACATCCCCACCGGGGCGCTGCACACGCTGCTGCACGACGTGTCGGCCATCGGCCTTCCGGTCCACCTGTCGAGCGGCATCACGGGCGTCGCCCACTCGCGGCTGCGCACCATGCCGCTGGCGCACGAGCCGTTCCTCGTGCTCGAGCCCCTGCACCACAGCGTCCCCCAGCGGGCCGTCAAGCGGGCGCTCGACCTCGTGCTGGCGGTCGCCGCCCTGATGCTGACCGCACCCGTGCTCGGCCTGTGCGCCCTCGGCATCAAGCTGGGCGACGGCGGGCCGGTGCTGTTCCGCCAGGTCCGTGTGGGCCGCGACGGCACCACCTTCCGGTGCCTGAAGCTGCGCACGATGGCGGTCGACGCCGAGGACCGGCTGGCCGAGCTGCGCGAGCGCAACGAGCGCCACGGCCCCCTGTTCAAGATCGACGACGATCCCCGGGTCACGCGCATCGGCCACTTCCTGCGGTCGACCGGGCTCGACGAGCTGCCCCAGTTCGTCAACGTGCTCCGGGGCGACATGAGCGTCGTCGGCCCCCGACCGGCGCTCCCCAGCGAGGCCGCGACCTTCGATCCCGAGCTGCAGACACGGCACGTCGTCCGCCCCGGCCTCACCGGCCTGTGGCAGACCGAGGCCAACCACAAGGCCAGCTTCGAGGAGTACCGGCGCCTCGACCTGTTCTACGTCAAGAACTGGTCGGTCGCGCTCGACCTCTCGATCCTCATCAACACGATCCCCACGCTTTCGCGCCGGGCCTTCGCGGCCCTGCGTCGATCGGCGCCGACCGCCCCGGCGCCGATCAGCTCGCCCCCGCCTGCGTCCGATCCCGACGTGGGCCGCCTCGCAACCGGCCCGGTGCCGTCGGCACGTGAGCGCCGCCGCAGCGCGGTGCGGCGCGCCAGCGCCGACGCCTCGGGTCGCACCAGGCGGGGGCGTAATCCGCATGTGCTGGTCATCGTGCAGAACCTGCCGGTGCCGCTCGACCGCCGCGTCTGGATGGAGTCCAAGGCCCTGGTGGCCGCCGGCTTCGACGTCTCGGTGATCTGCCCGCGGGGCGACAAGGACGGCGTCCGCGACTCCCGCTTCGAGGAGCTCGAGGGGGTCCGGATCCATCGCTACGCCCCGCCCCGGCCGGCGACGGGCACGCTCAGCTACGTGTGGGAGTTCGCCTACTGCTGGCTGCGCACCGCGGGGCTCTCGCTGAGGATCTTCGCCCGGCGGCGCTTCGACGTCATCCAGGCGTGCAACCCGCCCGACACGTACTTCGCGCTGGCCCGGCTGTACCGGGTCCTCGGCGTGCGGTTCGTGTTCGACCACCACGACCTCTGCCCGGAGCTGTTCGCCTCGCGCGACCTCTCCAAGCCGCCGTCGAAGCACCTGATGCGGGCCCTGCGGCTGCTGGAGCGGGGCACGTACGCCACCGCCGACCACGTCATCACGACCAACGAGTCGTACCGCGACACGGCACGGGCCCGCACCGGCAAGTCGCTGTCCGACATCACCATCGTCCGCAGCTCCCCCGACCCGGCCACCATGACCCGCCAGGAGCCCGTGCCCGAGCTGCGCAACGGCCGGCGTCACCTGGCCGTCTACCTGGGCATCATGGGCCGTCAGGACGGCGTCGACATGGTGCTGCGCGCCGCCCGCGTGCTCGTCCACGACCTGGGGCGCGACGACATCCAGTTCGCGCTGCTCGGCTTCGGCGACACGCTCGAGGGCCTCAAGCGGCTCGCCACCGAGCTGGACCTCGACGACCACGTGACCTTCACCGGCCGGGTGGGCCCCGCCGACATCGGCCGCTACCTGTCGACCGCCGGCGTCGGGCTGTGCCCCGACCCGAAGACCCCCTTCAACGACCGGTCGACGATGAACAAGGTCCTCGAGTACATGGCGCACGAGCTGCCCGTGGTCTCGTTCGACCTGTCCGAGACCCTGCGAGCCGCAGGGCCGGCGACCAGCCAGGTGACCTGGCTGGGCAACCCCGAGGCGGACGCCAAGGCGTTCGGCCTCGCCGTCGTCGACCTGCTCGACGACCCCGATCGGAGCACGGCCATGGGGCGCCTTGGCCGGGCCCGCATCGAGAACGGCATGGGCTGGCCGACTCAGGCAGCCAACTACGTCGCTGCGTACGATCGGCTCGTGGGGCGGACCCCTGCTGTCGACGCCGGCGCCGGCGTGCCCGTGCAGACCCGTCCCTCAACCCGGAGCCGCGATCTCCAAGGGGTGTGACACGACATGGATCTTCTGACCGCGCTCAAGATCCTCATACGACAGTGGCCGGTGGTGCTGGCCGGGATAGCGCTGACCTTCCTCGGCGTGATCCAGGTCGGCAACATGGTCGACCCGACCTATGAGGCCAAGGGCACCGTGCTGCTGCTCAGCCCCGGTGCCGGCAACCAGTACCTCGAGTTCCCGGCCGGCCTCGAGGTGACGGCTGACGCCCTCGTGGTGGTCATGCAGAGCCCGGTGGGCGGCAAGCGCATGGAGGCCGCCGGGGCGACCGGCGGCTACTCGCTGGAGCGCACCAACGGCCCCATCGTCGACATCACCGCCAAGGGCTCGACCGAGGCCGAGGCCAACGACACGATCGACATCGTGGTCGAGGGCCTGAAGGCCGAGCTCAGCCGCTACCAGGAGACCGCGGCGCCCGACCAGAAGATCACGCTGGAGGTGCTGACCGAGCCGACGGCCAAGGCCAAGCTGGGCAGCCGCATCCGGGCCCAGGCCGCCACCTTCGCCATCCTCCTGGCCGCCACCGTGGCCGCCGGCCTGGCCGTCGACGCCGTCCGCCGCCAGCTCCGGGAGGCCAGGCTCCGCCGCGAGGCCGAGGCCGAGGCCGACGACTGGGAGCCCGCGGTGTCCGCCGGACCGCCCGGCGCGGGGTACCGGTCGCCCGGCGATCCCCGGCGGGCGCACGCCCCCGGCACGCTCAACGGCGCCGCACCGGCCCCGGTCCTGAACGCACCGGTCAACGGCCGCAACGGGCGCACCAGCGTCTACCCGGCCCGGCCGGCGCCCGCCCACCCGGCGCCCGCCCGCCCACCCGCGGGCGCCAGCGCCGTGCCCCCCGCCCCGGCCCGCCCGCCGGTGGCGAACGGGCGGCCTGCCGGCGAGCGGCGGCCCGCGCTCGAGTCCCGCCCGGTCGGCGACGCCCCGCGGCGCACGGGCGACGCGCCGCGCCCGTCGGGCGACGGGCGACCGGCCGGAGAGGCGCGGCCTGCGG
>DASSGC010000524.1:0-12341 GCA_035693765.1 Acidimicrobiales bacterium | reverse complement strand
CGCCATCACCTTCACATTCGGGTTCGCGTCCGCCAACACCTTCGTGATCGCCGCCGTCAACGTCGTCTTCCCATGGTCAATATGCCCCATGGTGCCGATGTTCAGATGCGGCTTGGTCCGCTCGAACTTTTCCTTGGCCATCGTGCGGATCTCCTGGTCTCGCGAAATGATGGGGAGTAGCGGCGGCCGGACTCGAACCGGCGACAACTCGATTATGAGCCGAGTGCTCTAACCAACTGAGCTACGCCGCCATGGGTACGCCGTGGCGAGCAACGCGCAAGAAGCGCGGCGTCGCCGCGACTCTCGTGCGAGCCCCCTGTCGGAATCGAACCGACGACACCAGCCTTACCATGGCTGTGCTCTGCCGACTGAGCTAAGGGGGCCTGCCCGGTTTCCCAGGGGCCGCACAGCGTACCGCCGCTCGCCCCCGAGCGGCCAACCGGTAGCCGGCGCCGGGGCAGCCGGCGGTCGCTGTGACCGGCGACACGGGCGGAAAGGGCCCGAAAGCTCGCAAGCGGGCCGAATTCCCCACGCTGCGTGGTGCTGTTGCCTGATCGCGACACATTCGTAAAGAAAATGCTCAAGTCCGTGGCGATGGGCGCCGATACTCCCCACGTGCTGGTGGAACGCCTCATCGTTGAGGGCGACGGCGAAGCCGCGTCCGTAGACTTCCATCCGCGGCTGACCGTGCTGGGCGGTATGCCAGGAGACGCTCGGGGGGCCCTCGGCTCCCTCCTCTCCGGCGCCCTCCACGGGACGGTGCGCGGAGTTCACCTCGAGGTGGTGGACGACACGGGACGGCGCCTCGTCGTGCTGCGGCCCGCGTCGGGACCGCACCGGGTGATCGACGTGGCCACCTCGGCCGACGTCACCGCCCAGCACCGGGGCTTCGACGGCCGGGTCGACCTGCTGAGCAGCCAGTACGGCCGCTCGACCATCACCCGCATCACCGCCGCCGACCTGCGCAACCGCACGCCGCGCAACGACGCCGTCCGGGCCCTGTCGGCCCTCGACCAGGTCGCCCTGTGGAGCGCCGCCGACGACCTGATGGGCCGGGGCAACGGTCGGGGCGACGCCGCCGCCGCCTGGCGCAACCTCGCCGGCGACACCGACGTGCACTGGGCGATGGACCATCGCACCGAGATCCAGGCCGCCGCCCGCCTCCGGCAGCACATCGCCGCGCTGCGGTCGCTGTCCTCGAGCGCCCCCGACCTCTCCGACGACGAGGCCGTGACCCTCGCCCAGGGCATCGTGTCGCAGCTCAGCGCCGCGACCAGCAGCGCCGGCAGCCGCCCGCCGGTCCTGCTCGACGAGACGTTCGACCAGCTCGAGCCGGCGGTCGTTCCTCTGCTGCTCGAGCTGCTGCCCGGCCTCGTGGGCGACCTGCAGGTGATCCTGCTCACCGAGGACGAGGCCATCGCGAGCTGGGCCCGCCTCGAGGCGCTGGCGGGCGAGCTCGCCCTGGTCGAGCCAGCACTCACCGCCGACTGAGCGACCTCCGACCTCCCGACGCCGCGGGTCACGTCCTCCGGGACGTGACCCGCCGTCGCGTCGGGCCGCGTACGGGAGTCCGGGGGAGCCGGCTGAGCCCTAGCGTGGTCCCGATGGGCTCCCCCGTGACGCTGCGCCTGGCCCGGCTCGACGACGCCGAGGCGATCCGGCAGATCTACAACGTCGAGGTCACGACCTCGACGGTCACCTTCGACATCGTGCCGCGCAGCCTCGACGAGCAGCGGAGCTACCTCAGCGCCCGCAGCGGCGCCCACGCGGTGATCGTGGCCGTGGAGGGGGACGAGCCGGGGGGCGAGGTGGTCGGCTACGGCGCCCTGTCACCCTGGCGGGCGAAGCCGGCGTACGCCACGAGCGTCGAGGACTCGGTCTACGTCCACCAGCGCCACCAGGGCCGGGGCGTCGGCCGGATCCTGCTCGACGAGCTGGTGCAGGTCGCGACCGCGCACGGGTTCCACGCCGTGTTCGCCCGCATCGTGGGCGGTCACGAGGCCTCGATCCGCCTCCACGAGTCGCTGGGGTTCGAGGTCGTCGGCACCGAGCGCGAGGTCGGCCGCAAGTTCGGCCGCTGGCTCGACGTGGTGCTGATGGAGCGCCTCCTCAGCCCGGAGGCGCCGCCCGACGTCCAGGACTCGAGCGGATAGGTCACGCCGGCGCGTGCCACCGTGCTGCGTTGCCGGTCGGCCGAGCTGTGGAGCTGGTGCTTCACGCCAAATCCCCACGCGTAGGCCCTGGCGAGCGCCCTATCCGCTCGGCCTCGTAGGCCTGACCCGGCAGCCCGCCGTCACAGGCCGTCGATGACCGTGCCGAGCGCGACGTGCTCGCGGTCGAGCGCCTCGGCCACGGCCGGGTTCACCACGTGCCCCGCCGCGGTGTTCACGCCCGACGCCAGCGCCTCGTCGCGCCGGAGGGCCTCGGCCACGCCCAGCCGGGCCAGCTCGGCCAGGTACGGCAGCGTGACGTTGGTGAGCGCGTAGGTCGACGTGTTGGGCACCGCGCCCGGGATGTTGCCGACCGCGTAGTGGATGACGCCGTGACGCTCGTAGACGGGGTCCTTGTGGGTGGTCTCGTGGGACGTCTCGATGCAGCCGCCCTGGTCGATGGCGATGTCGACCACGACCGCCCCCGGCTTCATGGCGGCCACCATCTCCTCGGTCACGATCACCGGCGCCCGGCCCCCGGGCACGAGCACCGCGCCGATCACCAGGTCGGCCTCGGCCACGACCCGCTCGACCGTCCCGCGGTTGGAGGTCAGGGTGGTGACCCGCCCCATCTGGATCTGGTCGACGTGGCGGAGCCGGTCGACGTTCTTGTCGAGCAGGTTGACCTCGGCCTCGAGGCCGGCGGTCATCCACGCGGCGTTCCAGCCGACGTTGCCGGCCCCGAGCACCACCACCCGCGCCGGCTGCACGCCGGGCGCGCCGCCCAGCAACACCCCCCGGCCGCCGTGGTGGCGCTCCAGGTAGTGGGCCCCGATCTGGGCCGACATGCGCCCCGCCACCTCGCTCATCGGCGCCAGCAGCGGCAGGGAGCCGTCGTCGAGCATCACGGTCTCGTAGGCGATCCCGGTGGCCTTGGCGTCGAGCAGCGCCGCGGCGACCTTCGGATAGGCGGCGAGGTGGAGGAAGGTGAAGACCGTCAGGTCGTCGCGCAGCCAGGCGAGCTCGGCGTCCTGGGGTTCCTTCACCTTGCAGACGAGCTCGGCCCGCTCCCACACCTCGTCCGCGGTGGCGACGACCTCGGCGCCCGCCCGCCGGTAGGCGTCGTCGGTGAGGCTCGACCCGGCGCCCGCCCCCGCCTGCACGACGACCTCGACGTCGTGGATGCTGAGCTCGCGCACGCCCTCGGGGGTGAGGGCCACCCGGAACTCGTCGATCTTGACCTCGGTGGGAACGCCGACCCGCAAGCTCACGCCGTCTCCTCAGGCCTCGACACGCCGACCCGACACATCGTAGGTGGACGCGGGGCGGGAACCGGCCGGGACCGCGCCCGCCACGGGTGGACGACGCCGCCCGGGCGCTACCCTCGATCTGACGGTCCGTCAGCAGGGTCGGAGGGGGAGGCGTCATGCACGATCTGGTCGTCCGCGGCGGCGCGGTGGTCGACGGCACGGGCGCACCGCCGCGCACCGCCGACGTGGCCGTGACCGGCGGCATGGTCACCGAGGTCGGCCGGGTCGACGGGCCGGCCCGCGAGGAGATCGACGCGGACGGCGCCCTCGTCACCCCGGGCTTCGTCGACATCCACACCCACTACGACGGCCAGGCCACCTGGGACGCGCTGCTCTCGCCCTCGTGCTGGCACGGCGTCACCACCGTGGTCATGGGCAACTGCGGGGTCGGGTTCGCGCCGGTGGCGCCCGACCGGCACGACTGGTTGATCGGTCTGATGGAGGGCGTCGAGGACATCCCCGGCGCGGCCCTGGCCGAGGGCATCCGCTGGGGATGGGAGAGCTTCCCGGAGTTCCTCCGCGCCGTCGCCGCCCACCCCCACGCGGTGGACATCGGCGCCCAGGTGCCCCACGGGGCCGTCCGGGCCTACGTGATGGGCGACCGCGGCGCCGCCAACGAGCCCGCCACCCCCGACGACATCGCCGCCATGGCCGCCATCGTGCGCGACGGCATCCGGGCCGGGGCGCTCGGCTTCTCCACCTCGCGCACCCTCGCCCACCGGGCGATCGACGGCGAGCCCGTGCCCGGCACCTTCGCCGCCGAGGACGAGCTGTTCGGCATCGGCGCCGTGCTCGGCGAGCTGGGCACCGGCGTGTTCGAGCTGGCCCCCGCCGGGGCGCTGGGCGAGGACCTCGCCGCCCCCGAGCGGGAGGTCGAGTGGATGCGGCGCCTGGCGGCGGCGGTCGGCCGCCCCGTCACCTACGCGCTGCTGCAGAACAACGCCGACCCCGACTGCTGGCGCCGCCAGCTCGACCTCACCGCCGCGGCCGCCGCCGACGGCGTGGCCGTGCGGCCGCAGGTGCACGGGCGCACGGTGTCGATCCTGCTCGGGTTCCAGACGTTCCACCCGTTCAACTTCACGGCGGCCTGGGGCGACACCGGCGTCGGCCTGCTGCCGTGGGACGAGCAGGTGCGGCGCATCACCGCCGAGCCCGGCCTGCGCGCCCGCCTGCTGACCGAGATCGCGGCGCTGGCCGACGACCCGATCGTCGCCGGGTTCATGCACCCCGACCGCATCTACCTGCTCGGCGACCCGCCGAACTACGAGCCCGGGCGGGCCGACTCGGTCACGGCCCTGGCCGAGGCCGCCGGCGTGAGCCCGTGGCAGCACCTCCTCGACCTGCTGCTCGGCGACGGTGGGCGCGAGCTGCTCAACAGCCCCGTCGCGAACTACAGCGACGGCACCCTCGACCCGGTGCGGGAGATGCTGCTGCACCCGACCTCCGCCTTCGGGCTGGGCGACGGCGGTGCCCACGCCGGCCAGACGTGCGACGCCTCGACCACGACGTTCCTGCTCACCCACTGGGCCCGCGACCGGAGCGAGGGTCGCCTGCCGGTCGAGCTGGCCGTCCACAAGATGACCCGGGCCACGGCCACGCTCTACGGCCTGGGCGACCGCGGGATGCTGGCGCCCGGCTACGTCGCCGACCTCAACGTGATCGACTTCGACCGGCTGACCCTGCACCGCCCGACCAAGGTGGTCGACCTGCCGGGCGGGGCGTCGCGGCTCATCCAGCGGGCCTCCGGCTACGTCCGGACCGTCAAGTCGGGCACGGTCACCTTCGCCGATGGCGAGCACACGGGCGCGACGCCGGGGACGCTGCTGCGGGGGGCACGGTGACCGGGCCCGCTCCCGATCCCCGGGCCGTGGCCGCCGCGTTCTGGGACGCCCTCTACGCCCGCGACTGGGCGCGCGTCGGCTCGTTCTTCGGACCGGACTCGATCTACTTCGACGTGCCGACCGGGCCGGCCGCGGCCGCCCGCGGCCCCGCCGACATCGTGAAGCGCCTGCGCCTCGGCCTCGAGCGACTGGCGGGCTACGACCACGGCCCGGCCACGACGATCGCCGAGGGGGACGTCGTCGTGACCGAGCACACGGAGATGTGGGAGTGGCCCACCGGCGAGCGGGCCACGCTCCCGTTCGTGTCGGTGCAGCACGTGACGGCGGGCCGCATCACCCTGTGGAAGGACTACTGGGACCTCGGGACGCTGATGGCGGCCGCGCCCGCCGACTGGATGGACCAGCTCACGACCGGCGACATGACGTGGATGACCGACGTCACCGGCCTGGTGTGAGCGGTCAGGTGGCCAAGAGCCGCTCGAACACCTGGCGGTAGCGCAGGAAGGCGTCGCGCAGGTCGTCCGTCGACACCCCGCCGTCGCGCCAGGCGGCGGTCACGGCGTCACGCTCCCCCGCGAGCCGCCGGGCGATCTCGTCGATCGCCTCGCCGACGAGGGCGTGCGCCGCCTCGACCGCCCGCCGGGGGTCGTCGACGAAGCCGGCCTGGGCATCCTGCCACCGGTCGCGGAGCACACCGGCGGGTTCGGCGGCGACCAGCGTGTCGCCGGTCCCGGGCGTGGCCGCCGGACGGGTGGGGTCGGCGCCGACCGTGCCGGGGCCGGCGGCGACCGGGCCCACCGCCGCAGACCCGTCGGCGGCGTCGCCGGGCGCTTCGTCGAGACCGCCGTCGGGCGACTCGCCGGGCGCTTCGTCGAGAGCGCCGTCGGGCGACTCGCCGGGCGCTTCGTCGAGAGCGTCGTCGGGCGACTCGCCGGGCGCGTCGTCGAGACCGTCGCCGGGCGACTCGCCGGGCGCTTCGTCGAGACCGTCGCCGGGCGACTCGTCGAGACCGCCGTCGGGCGCTTCGCCGGGCGCTTCGTCGAGACCGTCGCCGGGCGACTCGTCGAGACCGCCGTCAGGCGCTTCGCCGGGCGCTTCGTCGAGAGCGCCGTCGGGCGACTCGTCGGGCGACTCGTCGGGCGCTTCGTCGAGAGCGTCGTCGGGCTCGACCGGCAGCACCACGACAGCGTCGGTGTCCACCGCGTCCACCGGCGCGGCCTCCACCGGAGCCCCGCTGCCCTCGGGCTCCTCCGCCGGGACCGCAGACCCCTCCGGCTGCGGTGACGTCCCGGCCGGCGGCAGGCGCCGGGACGGCACCCGGCCGAACACCGTGCGGGACCGCTCGTCGGCGCCCACGGCGGCGTCCGGGGGCTCGCGGTCGGCGCTCACGACCCGCCGTCCCGCCTCGCGAAGCCGACCGGTCGCCGGGTCTCGGCCCGGCGGTCCACCAGCGCGTCGAACAACGCCCGGTAGCGGAGGAACACCTGCCGCAGGTCGTCGAGCGACACCTCCTCGGCGTCGCCGCCGTCGCGGTGCACCGCCGACCGGGCCTTGCGGTAGCCGCCGACGAGATCCCCATGGTCGACGGCCACCAGGTCGAGCCGGTCGCCGCCGTCGTCCGCAACCGTCGTGGGGTAGCCCCGTACGGTCATCGCCCGCTCGACCAGTGCCTCCGCGGCGGAGACGCTGGCCCGTGGCTCGTCGACGAAGCTGGACTGCACGGTCCGCCACTCCCTGACGAGGGGCTCGACCACGGCGGGGGTCATCTCGCGCAGATCGATCTCCGCCCGCTGCTTCACGCGCGTACGCAGCGCCGCCTCAGCCCCCCGGCGGTCGCCGTGCGCCTCGACGGCCCGCTCGTACTCGGGACCGAAGCGCGCCCGCAGCGCCGCGGACCGCCACCGCTCCATCACCAGGGCGCCGGCCACCACGATCAGCGCCACCACCAGCAACACGATCACCCAAGTCATCGGGGCCTCCGGATCCGTGCGTCAGGACTCGTCGGGTTAATACCCGGATCGTGGTGGTCGCCACACCTACAGCGCGCCCGGCGCCGCCGCGGGTAGGTTCGGCGGCGATGACCGAGCGCGTGACCCGGGCGGCACTGGCGGCGCTCGCGCTGCTCGGCGCGTCCGTGGGGCTGTGGGCCGCCCTCTCGCCGCGCTCGTTCTACGACGACTTCCCGGGCGGCGGGCGCACCTGGGTCGCGCTCGATGGTCCCTACAACGAGCACCTGGTGCGCGACTTCGGCGACCTCAACCTGGCCCTGACCGTCGTCACGGTGGTGGCGCTGGTGACGCTCTCCCGGGCCGTGGTCGTGGCGGCCGCCGCGGCCTGGCTCGTGTTCCAGGTGCCCCACCTCGTGTACCACGCCCGCCACCTCGACGTGTACGACACGGGTGACCAGGTGGCCACGATGACCGCCCTCGCGCTGGCGGTCGTGCTCCCGGTGGCGGTGCTGGTGGCCGCCCGCCGGCGCCCGGACTGACGCGCCTGCGGGCGGCGGCGGCCGGCGGCGTCAGGCGGGGGGCGTGCCCCAGGCTGCGTGGATGTCGAGGCCCGGCCGGTTGGTGATGTTCCGCTGGTCGGAGCCGTCGGCGTTCATCACGTAGATCTCGGCCTGGTCGTCGGTGGGCGCCGCCTCGCGCTTGGACCCGAACGCGATCTGGGTGCCGTCCGGCGACCAGGACGGGTCCTGGTCGTCGGTGACGTCGTCGGTGAGCTGGAGCTCGTTCGTCCCGTCGGCGCCGATGGTGAAGATCTCCCAGCCGGCGTCGGTCGAGCGGGCGAAGGCCAGCTCGCCGGTCTGCGGGTTCCACGACGGGTCACCGTCGTCGCCCGGGTCGTCGGTCAGGCGGCGTGGCGTGCCGCCACCGTCCGCCGGCATGACGTAGATGTCCTGGTTGCCCCCGAACCGGCTCCAGTAGGCGAGCGAGGTGCCGTCGGGTGACCAGGCCGGATCGCCCTCGTCCTCGGGGGTGTTGGTGAGGTTGGTCAGCTCGCTCGTGCGGAGGTCGAGCACGTAGATGTCGGCCGGGCCGTCGCGGTCGGCCACGAAGGCCACCCGGGTGCCGTCGGGCGACCAGGTCGCCCGGGCATCGGGCACGATCGACTCGTAGAGCAGCACGTCACCGGCGCCCGCGGTGTCGATGACCCGCAGCTCCCAGCCCGCCTGGGTCTCCAGCGAGTAGGCCACCGAGCGGCGGTCGGGCGACAGCGCGGGCAACCGGGCGAAGGCGGCCTGCTCGCGGGTGAGCGCCCGCGGGTTCGATCCGTCGGCCTCGACCAGCCAGATGTTCCAGAACGACCCCTCCCGCTGGGTGAAGGCCATGGTGGTGTCGGCGAGCGGCTCGCCCTGGGGCACCTCGATCGCCGGCTCCGGCGTCGTGCTGTCGCTCCGGGTCGAGGCATCGTCGCCGTCGTCGCCCCCGCCGCCGCCGAGCAGCAGGACCCCGCCCACGACCACGACCAGCACGGCGGCGGCGACGCCCGCGATCAGCGCGGCCGGGCGCCGCGGCGGTGTCCCGCCACGTGCCGCCGGAGCCGGCCAGTCGTCACGCGACCGGGGGCCACCGGGGACGGTGTCGACGTCGGGACCCGCCGGGCCCGAGCCGGGACCGGGCCCCGGGCCGGGGCCGGCCGGACCAGGGCCTGCCGGACCGGCGCCGGCGCGACCAGGGCCTGCCGGACCGGCGCCGGCGCGAGCGGGGCCGGACGGACCGGGGCCGGCGCGACCGGGGCCTGCCGGACCGGGGCCACCGATGCCGGGGCCGGCGGGACCCGCGCCGGCGCGAGCGGGGCCGGACGGACCGGGGCCAGCGATGCCGGGGCCGGCGGGACCGGCCGGGCCCGGGGGCGGACCGGCGGGGGCCGGCGGGCCGGTCACCCCGGCGCCGGCCGGGCTGGTGACCGTGGTGCCCCCCACCCGGGTCACGACCGGTGGCGCCGTGGTGGCCATCGGCTCGGTGGGCTCGGCCCGCGTGTCGCCGGTGGCGGCCGACAGGTGGGCGGCCCCGAGGGCGACGGCGTGCTTCGGGTGGACGTCGATGGCGACCGGTCGTTGGAGGGCGGCCATCAGCATCTGGCCGACCAGCGGGATGCGGGACGAGCCGCCCACCAGCAGCACCGACTTGAGGTCGGTCGGCTCGATGCCACCGGACGCGAGCGCACGGCGCATCGCCTCCACGGTGTCGGCCAGCGCCGGCCGGATGAGGTCCTCGAACTCGCTGCGGGTCAGCCGGACGTCGGTCCGCTGGTTGGGCAGGGCGACGGGGATGGCGGTGTCGGTGTCCCACGACAGCGTCTCCTTGGCCTCGACGCAGTCGCGCCGGAGGCGGGCGACCGCGGCCACGGTGCCGGCGTCGTCCTGGTCGAGCTTGGAGAACGCCTCGGTCATGTGGCCGACGACATAGGCGAAGACGGCCTCGTCGAAGTACACGCCACCCATCTGCTCGATGCCCCGAGGGTCGCCGAGCAGCTCGAACCCGGCACCGGTGTTGCGGAGCACGGCAGCGTCGAACGTGCCCCCGCCGAGGTCGTACACGGCCACCACCTCACCCGACGCCACCCGGGTGGTGGCGGCGTAGTGGACGGCGGCGGCCTCGGGCTCGGTGGCCACGCTCACCGCGCCGATGTCGGCCTGCTGCACCGCCTGGTCGAGCAGCTCGCGCTTGTACTCGCCCCAGTTGGCCGGGCAGGTGACGACCGTGTGGGCCGGCGGACCGCCCTCGCGGTCGGCGATCACCTTCACCACCCCACGCAGCAGGTGGGCCATCAGCGCGTGGGCCGAGAACGGGCTGCCACCCAGGAGGATCGGCGTGGGATCGCCCATCCGCCGTTTGAACTCCCGGGCGAAGCGCCCGGGCTCGGTCATGCTGCGGCGCTCGGCCGCCTCGCCGATGAGCAGCACGCCGTCCTCGCGCAGCAGCACCACCGAGGGGATCTCGAGCGTGCGGGTACCGAGGGTGGCCACCTCCGCCCGACCGTCGCGCCACACCGCAGCCGCCGTGAAGGTCGTCCCGAGGTCGACCCCGAGTGTGTATGCCACCGCCCTGCCTCTACTTCCGTGCCGCGCCGATCGGCGTGCTTGATCGCCCCGCCGGGGCACACGGTAGCCAGCGGCAGGGCGGCTGGACCCGTCGAGCCGTCCCACGCCCAGCCGCGGCCGCCGCCGTCCCGCCGGCGTCGGCGCCGCCCCGGCCGCTCCGGGGGCGGCGGGCGGCGACGCGTGCGGGACATGCCGACCACCTGCCGACCACGTGCCGTGCCCGACCCGCCGCACGCGGACGTCGTGGTGGTCCGCATTCGGGTGACCGCGGTGCGAAGTCTCCGATCGTCGTCACCCGAAATCACATTCTAGTTATCGACGCGTCAGTCGTTTAGCGTTGACAGTTGCACCATCAACTAAATCACCTGCTTGCGGGACGGCAGGCGGGTGTGTGACCGAGGCACAGCCCATGGAACACCGGCATCACGCCCCGTCGCTCGCGCGCGCCCTCTTCGGGCCGGCCACCGTGCCCGCGCCGGCGACCCCACAGCACGGGCGGTCGCGCCGCCGGGGGCGGCCGGCCGCCGTGGTGCGCGAGTTCTACCGGGATCCCGTCGCCTGGACGGGGTTCGGCGTGTGCACCCTCGTGCTCACCTACGCCGGCGGGGCGGTCATGTTCTGGTTCCACGCCATCTACCTCGGGGAGGGCGGACCGGCCATCAGCCCCTGGATGCACTGGGGCCTCGACTCGTCGGCCGGGTTCGTGGGGCTCAGCCCGGCCATCGCCCTGATCCTGCCCGTCGCCGCCCGGGTCGCCGGCCGCCGGACCGACCGAGCGGGCCCGGGCGCCGGCCTCGTGCCCGCCGGCTGGTTCGCGCTGGCGGGTGGCGTGCTGCTCGCCCTCGTGACCGCGCCCGCTCCCCTGCTGCACGACCGCTACCTGGCCCGGGGCACGTGGCTCGCGTCCCGCATCACCGAGCTGTGGGGCAACGGGCGGCCGGTGCTGCCCGAAGCGCCCGAGGAGGAGTCGGTGGCCGGGGAGATGGTGACCCAGGTGCTGGCCGGCATCCCGACCTACGTCGTGCTGCTGTGGGTGGCGCTGCTCGCCATCCGCCTCGCCATCACGCTCCATCGCCGCTGGCGCTGAGCGCGCGCGCACGGCGTCGCCTCGACCGGCCCGCTGGTAGCGTTGGGTCGATGCACCGGCTGGGGGGAGACAGACCGTGAGTGACGACGCGCCCACGCCCGCGCCCACACGCGCGCCCGACCACCAGGCCGTCGGCCGGGTCGTGGTCATCGGCGCCGGACCCGCCGGCCTGACGGCGGCGTACGAGCTCGGCAAGGCCGGTGTGCTCAGCACCGTGCTCGAGGCCGACGACGCCGTCGGCGGCATCAGCCGCACGGTGGTGCGGGACGGCTACCGCTTCGACATCGGCGGGCACCGGTTCTTCACCAAGGTCGGACGGGTCGAGGACCTGTGGCACGAGATCCTCGCCGACGACGAGTTCCTGCTCCGTCCCCGGTCGAGCCGCATCTACTACGACGGCAAGTTCATCGACTACCCGCTGCGGCTCACCAACGCCCTCCGCAGCCTCGGCCCGATCGAGGCCCTGCGCTGCGGGGTCTCGTTCCTCTGGGTGCGCGTCCGCCCCCCGAAGGACCGCTCGACGCTCGAGGGCTACATCGCGGCCGACTACGGCTGGCGGCTCTACCGGCACTTCTTCAAGACCTACAACGAGAAGGTCTGGGCGGTGCCGGCATCGGAGATCTCCGCCGACTGGGGCGCCCAGCGGATCAAGGGCATGTCGCTGTGGAGCGCCGTGTGGGAGCCGCTGCGGGCCCGCCTCGCCGGCACCCGGCGCGACCGGTCCAAGCAGGTGACGAGCCTCATCGAGCAGTTCCAGTACCCCAGGTACGGGCCCGGCATGATGTGGGAGCGGTGCCGCGACCTGGTCGAGGCCGCCGGCACCAAGGTCATCATGGAGACCCCCGTGACCCGCATCCGCCACGGCGGCGGGCGGGCCACCGCGGTCGTGGCCGAGAGCGACGGGGT
>DASSGC010000523.1:0-3877 GCA_035693765.1 Acidimicrobiales bacterium | reverse complement strand
ACGCGGTCTGCAGCAGATGGTGGTGGGCGTTGACCAGACCGGGCGTGACGACGCAGCCGGCGGCGTCGAGGGTGGTCACACCGGCCGCACCGGCCGTGCCGCGGGCCGGGTCGCCGGAGGCGCCGGGACCACCGGGACCACCGGGACCACCGGTGCACCGCGGGCAGGCGCGCGCCCCGATGTCCGGGCCGTGAACATTTTGTCAATCACGGGAGCGCCGGGCGGGGGCAGGTCGGGGCAGGTCAGCGGCATCGCGGGCGGCCGGCGCCGCCCGCGCCGGCCGCAGACGCCGGACCGGGTCGGCGGCGTCGAGCTCGCCGGCCCGGTCACCGCCTTCGCAAGGACCCGGCCACCACGTTCGTCGTGATCGACGAGGTCGCCACCGAGGACTGGGGGATCGGCGGCGTGCCGGTCGAGGAGTACCGCAGCCGCAGCACGTGACCGCGCCTCGGAGCCGGCGCGGACCGGTCACGTCGCAGCCGGTCGCCGTCCTGCGTGGCCGGTCGGCCGAGCTGTCGAGCTGCTGCTCCCGCGCCAGATGCCCCCGCGTAGGCCACGGCGAGCGTCCCATCCGCTCGACCTCTTGGGCACCCGCGCCGCTGACGGCGGTCGCTCGCTCACTAGCCTGCCATGGTGACCGCCCCCAGCGTCACGGCGCCCGCGCTCCCCGACGGGCTGTCCCAGGCCGAGGTCGACGACCGGATCAGCCGCGGGCTCGTCAACCGCGCGCCCGGCGGCACCAGCCGGTCGCTGTGGGCGATCGTCCGGGCCAACGTCTTCACCCGGTTCAACGCCATCCTCGGGTCGCTGCTGGTGGTGATCCTCACCGTCGGCCCCTACCAGGACGCCCTGTTCGGCATCGTGCTGGTGACCAACACGCTCATCGGCATCGTCCAGGAGTGGCGGGCCAAGCACACCCTCGACCGGCTGTCGCTGCTGTCGGCGCCGCACGTGACCGTGGTGCGCGCCGGGCAACGCCGGCAGGTCGGCGTCGAGGACGTCGTCGACGGCGACGCGGTGGAGCTGACCCAGGGCGCCCAGATCGTGGCCGACGGGCGGGTGCTGGCCGCCGACGGCCTGGAGGTCGACGAGTCCCTGCTGTCGGGCGAGTCGCTGCCGCAGGCCAAGGCGGTCGGCGACACGGTGCTGTCGGGCAGCTTCGTCACCGCCGGCCAGGGCTGGCACCGGGCCGAGCGGGTGGGCCCCGAGTCGTACGCCAACGAGATCGCCGCCGATGCCCGCCGCTTCTCGCTGGTGCACTCCGAGCTGCGACGCGGCACCGACCGCATCCTCGGCTACGTCACCTGGGCCATCGTCCCCACCGCCGTGCTCCTGATCCTCAGCCAGGTGCGTGGCAACGAGTCGTTGCCCGATGCCGTCCGGGGCACGGTGGCCGGCGTCGGGGCCATGATCCCCGAGGGTCTCGTGCTCCTGACCAGCGTCGCCTTCACCGCCGGCGTGCTCCGCCTCGGCCGGCGCAACGTGCTCGTCCAGGAGCTGGCGGCCATCGAGGGCCTGGCCCGGGTGGACGTCGTCTGCACCGACAAGACCGGCACGCTCACCGAGCCCGACCTCCAGGTCGCCGAGGTGGTGCCGTTCGGCTGCGTCGACCGCGCGCTGGTCGAGGCCGCGCTGGGGGCGCTGGCCGCCGCCGACCCGGAGCCCAACACCAGCGGCCGGGCGTTGGCCGACCGCTTCCCGGCACCGGGGTGGGCGCCCACCTGGCGGGCGGCCTTCTCGTCGTCCCGGCGGTGGTCGGGCGCCGGGTTCGGCCCCCACGGCGACTGGATCGTCGGCGCGCCCAACGTGCTGCTGGAGGCCGCCGCCTCGCCGGACGAGAGCCGCCGCGACGAAGCCGCCGCCCTGGTCGACGAGCAGTCGCGGCGGGGGCGGCGGGTGCTGCTGGTGGCCCGGCCCGACGGCGAGCCCGCGACCGGCGCGCCGCCGCGCGGCGAGCCGGTGGCGCTGGTGGCCATCGAGGAACGCATCCGGGCCAACGCCCGCACGACGCTCGACTACTTCGCCACCCAGGACGTCAGCGTCAAGGTCATGTCCGGTGACGACCCCCGCACGGTGGGCGCGGTGGCGGCCCGGGTCGGGATCGTCAACGCCGAGCGCCCGCAGGACGCCCGCCACCTGCCCGACGACCAGGGCGAGCTCGCCGACCTGGTCGAGGTGACCGGCGTGTTCGGCCGGGTGGGGCCGCGCCAGAAGGAGACGATGGTCGTCGCCCTCCAGACCCGCGGCCACACGGTCGCGATGACCGGCGACGGCGTGAACGACGTGCTCGCCCTCAAGCAGGCCGACCTGGGCGTGGCCATGGGCTCGGGGGCGGCGGTCAGCCGGTCGGTGGCGCCGGTGGTGCTGCTGGACTCCGACTTCGCCGGCCTGCCCCCCGTGCTGGCCGAGGGCCGGCGGGTCATCGCCAACGTCGAGCGCGTGGCCAACCTGTTCATCACCAAGACCGTGTACGCCACGCTGCTGGCGCTGGCCGTCGGGGTGGCCCGGGTGCCGTTCCCGTTCCTGCCCCGGCACCTCACGATCATCTCCAGCCTGACCATCGGCATCCCGGCCTTCTTCCTCGCTCTCGCGCCCAACCACCGGCGGGCCGTGCCGGGCTTCGTCGGGCGGGTGCTGCGGTTCGCCGTGCCGGCCGGGACCCTGGCCGCCATCGCCACCATGGCCGCCTACGGCCTCGCCCGCGCCGAGGGGGGCGTGACCCAGACCGAGGCCCGGACGACGGCGACGATCACGCTGTTCCTCGTCGCCCTGTGGGTGCTGGCCATCCTCGCCCGGCCGACCAACCTGTGGCGGCTCGGTCTGGAGTCGGTCATGGCCGGCCTGTTCGTGGTCGCGCTGCTGGTGCCGTGGTCCCGGCACTTCTTCGCCCTGAACATGGCCCGCCCGGCCGTGACGCTCACGGGCATCGCCCTCGGCGCGGGCGCCGGCGCCCTGCTGGAGGTCGCGTGGCGCTGGAGCGGCTGGCTCCGGCCGGGCCCGGACCCGGCGGCGTGACCGGCGGTCGGGTGCACCGCCACTACCCTTCCCCGCACGATGGAGACCGCGCCCGCGACCGACCGCGTGCTCACCGACGGGTGGCGGGCCGCCGCCGCGGACGACCACCTGCGGCGCTCCTACACCGAGCGCGACTTCGACGACGCCGCCTGGCATGCCGTCGCGGTGCCGGGGCACTGGCGGTCGGTGCCCGCCTTCGCCGGGGCGGACGGGCCGGTGCTGTACCGGTGCCGGTTCGACGCGCCCGCCCCGGCCGCGGGGCGGCGGTCGTGGATCACCTTCGACGGGCTCTTCTACCAGGGCGACGTCTGGCTCGACGGCGGCTACCTCGGCGACACCGAGGGGTACTTCGCCCCGCACAGCTTCGAGATCACCGGCCCCCTCGGCGGATCGGGCGAGCACACCCTCGCGGTCGAGGTCACCTGCAGCCCCCAGCGCACCGGGGCAAAGCGCAGCATCACCGGCGTCTTCCAGGACGGCGATCACGTCGACCCCGCCTGGAACCCGGGCGGCATCTGGCGGCCGGTCCGGCTGACCGAGACCGGCCCGGTCCGCATCGCCACGCTCGGCGTTGTCTGCCGCGAGGCCACCCCCGGGCGGGCCGTCCTCGCCGTCCGGGCCGTGCTCGACAGCGACGCCGCCCGCGCCGTCGTGCTGCGCACCGAGGTCGGCGGCCTCGACCACGAGGTCGACCAGCCGCTCGCCGCCGGGACGAACGAGGTCGCCTGGACCGTCACCGTCGAGCACCCGGCGCTGTGGTGGCCCCGGGCGCTGGGCGACGCCACCCTCCACGACCTGCGGGTGGCCGTGGCGCTGGCCGACCCGGCCCCGGGGGACGAGCGCGCGCCCCGCGCCGGCGCGG
>DASSGC010000522.1:0-15322 GCA_035693765.1 Acidimicrobiales bacterium | reverse complement strand
CGACGACGACGGCGTCGCCGGGGTCGACGAGGGCCCGGACCAGCAGGTCGAGCGCCTGCTGCGAGCCGTGGGTCACCCGCACGTCCTGCACGTCGGCGGCGGGGGCGCCGTCACCGCCGAGCCGGCCGGCGACCCAGCGGCGCAGCGGCAGCCAGCCCTCGGTGGGCCCGTACTGGTAGCCGGCGACGTCGGCCAGCACGGCGGCCGCGCTGTCCGCCAGCACCGGGTCGTGGACGTGCCCGAGGGCGGGGAGCCCGCCGGCGAGCGACAGCACGTCGGCCGACTCCGTCAGCGACAGGAGGTCGCGGATCGTCGACGACGGGACGCGGCCCGCCGCCTGCGACAGCCGGGGGCCCGCGGTGGTCGTCGTCATCGTCATCACGCCAGGGTGGACCACCGGCGCGGCCGCACCCAGGGCCAATCCGGCCGGGGTGGACCAGGGCGCAGGTTCGGATCAGATGCCGACCGGGTGCCAGACCGTCTTGGTCTCCAGGAACGCCTGCAGCCGGTCGAGGCCGCCGTCGGCGGCCCAGTCGGGTGCCGGGCGTGGCGGGCGGACGACCCGCTTGAGGTTCTCCGCCGCGGCCCGCTCCAGGTCGGCGGCCTGACCGGGGTCGTCGACGCCGGTGAGGTCGAGCGCGTTGACGTCCATGTGCGACGCCAGCCAGGGAGCGATCTCGGCCGGCGCGCCGGTCAGGAGGTTGACGACCCCGCCCGGCAGGTCGGAGGTGGCGAGCACCTCGGCCAGGGTGATCGCCGGCAGTGGCCGGGACTCGGACGCGACGACCACGACCGTGTTGCCCGACACGATCGCCGGCGCCACCACCGACACGAGGCCCAGCAGGGACGACGCCGCCGGGGCGACGACCGCTACGACGCCTGTCGGCTCGGGCACCGAGAAGTCGAAGTAGGGCCCGGCCACGGGGTTCGACGACCCCACCACCTGGGCGAGCTTGTCGCTCCACCCGGCGTACCAGACCCAGCGGTCGATGGCGGCGTCGACGGAGTCGCCCGCCGCCGCGGGCGTGACGCCCTCGGCGTCGACGACCTCGGCGACGAACTGGGCCCGCCGCCCCTCGAGCATCTCGGCCACCCGGTAGAGCACCTGCCCCCGGTTGTAGGCCGTGGCCCCGGACCATCCGGGGAAGGCCTTGCGGGCCGCCACCACGGCATCGCGGGCGTCCTTGCGGGAGGCCAGGGCGGCGTTGGCGAGGAACAGCCCGCCGGCCGACCGCACCTCGTAGGTGCGGCCCGACTCCGAACGGGGGAACGCCCCGCCCACGTACAGCTTGTAGGTCTTCCGGACGGCGAGGCGAGGGGCCCGACCGCCCGCCTGGTCACCGACCACGACCTCCGTCCCCTCACCCGCCCCGACCGAGGCACCGGCCGTGTCGTCCGCGACCACGGGCTGCGTCACGCCACCCCGCCCGGCAGCAGCAGCGGTCGTGTCGTCGGTCGTGTGGTCGGGCATGGCGTCCTGCGCCATCCCGCCCGACCCGGGAGCGCCCCCGGGGGGTTGTTGGGGAGCGAAGCCCCCCGACGGGGAGTCCGCCGGCTGGAGGTAGGCCGCCAGCCCGTGGCGTCCGCCCTCGCGGCCGTAGCCCGACTCCTTGTACCCGCCGAACGGGCTGGCGGGGTCGAAGCGGTTGAACGTGTTGGCCCACACCACTCCCGCCCGGAGGCGCTGGGCCATCCACAGGATGCGGCTGCCCTTGTCGGTCCACACCCCGGCGGAGAGCCCGTAGGGCGTGTTGTTGGCCTTCTCCACCGCCTCGGCGGGGGTCCGGAAGGTGAGCACCGACAGGACCGGCCCGAAGATCTCCTCCCGGGCGATGCGATGGGCCTGCGACACGCCGGTGAACACGGTGGGCGGGAACCACCAGCCCCGCTCGGGCAGGTCACACGGCGGCGACCAGCGCTCGGCCCCCTCGTCCTCGCCCACCGCCGACAGCTCGCGGATGCGGGCGAGCTGCTCGGGGCTGTTGATGGCGCCGATGTCGGTGTTCTTGTCGAGCGGGTCGCCCAGCCGCAGGGTGGCGAGGCGGCGCTTCAGCCGGGCCAGCAGGTCGTCTGCGATCGACTCCTGCACCAGCAGCCGGCTGCCGGCGCAGCACACGTGGCCCTGGTTGAAGAAGATGCCGTTGACGATGCCCTCGACCGCCTGGTCGATCGGGGCGTCGTCGAACACGATGTTGGCCGCCTTGCCGCCCAGCTCGAGGCTGAGCTTCTTGCGGGTCCCCGCCACCGACCGGGCGATCTGGCGGCCGACCTCGGTCGAGCCCGTGAACGCCACCTTGTCGACCCCCGGGTGCTCGACCAGCGCCCGCCCGGTGTCGCCGGCACCGGTCACGATGTTGACCACCCCGGGGGGCAGGTCGGCCTGGCGGCACAGGTCGGCGAAGGCGAGGGCCGACAGGGGCGTCGTCTCCGCGGGCTTGAGGACGACGGTGTTGCCGGTCGCCAGGGCGGGGGCGATCTTCCACGCCAGCATGAGCAGCGGGAAGTTCCAGGGGATGACCTGGGCCGCCACCCCGAGCGGCCGGGGGCCGGGCCCGAGCCCCGCATGGCCGAGCTTGTCGGCCCAGCCCGCATGGTAGAAGAGGTGGGCCGCGACCAGCGGCAGGTCGACGTCGCGGCTCTCGCGGATGGGCTTGCCGTTGTCGATCGTCTCCAGGACGGCCAGCTCGCGGGACCGCTCCTGGACCAGCCGGGCCAGTCGGTAGAGGTACTTGCCCCGGTCGCGCCCCGGCAGCCGCGACCAGACGCTGTCGTAGGCGGCGCGGGCGGCGGCGACCGCGCGGTCGACGTCGCGGGGACCGGCGGCCACGATCTCGGAGAGGACCTCCTCGGTGGCCGGGTTGACGGTCTTGAACCGGGTGCCGTCGAGCGGCTCGACCATCTCGCCGCCGACGTACAGGCCGTAGCTGGGGGCGATGTCGGCGAGCGCCGCGGATTCGGGGGCGGGGGCGTAGTCGAACACGGGTCGGCCCATCAGTCGAGGGTGAAGTAGTCGGGCCCGGCGTAGTGGCCCGTGGCCAGCTTGCGACGCTGCATGAGCAGGTCGTTCAGCAGCGACGAGGCGCCGAAGCGGAAGCTGTCGGGGCTGAGCCAGTCGTCCCCGCAGGTCTCGTTGACGACGACGAGGTAGCGGACCGCGTCCTTGGCGCTGCGGATGCCGCCTGCGGCCTTGACCCCCACGTGCCGGCCCCCCTGGGCACGGAAGTCGCGCACGGCCTCCAGCATCACCAGCGTCACCGGCAGCGTGGCGGCGGGCGACACCTTGCCGGTGGAGGTCTTGACGAAGTCGGCACCGGCCAGCATCGCGAGCCACGAGGCGCGGCGGACGTTGTCGTAGGTGGCCAGCTCGCCGGTCTCGAGGATGACCTTCAGGTGGGCGTCGCCGCACGCCTGGCGGGTGGCCACGATCTCGTCGTGGACGTCGAGGTACCGGCCGGCCAGGAAGGCGCCGCGGTCGATGACCATGTCGATCTCGTCGGCCCCGGCGGCGACCGCGGCCCGGACGTCGGCGAGCTTGACGTCCAGCGGCGCCCGGCCCGAGGGGAAGGCGGTGGCCACGGCGGCGACGTGGACGCCGGAGCCCCGCAGCGCCTCGACCGCGGTGGGCACGAGGTCGCCGTACACGCAGATGGCGGCCACGGACGGGCAGCCGGGGTCGGACGGGTCGGGGCGGCGACCCTTGGCGCACAGCGCCCGGACCTTGCCGGGGGTGTCCTGGCCCTCGAGCGTCGTGAGGTCGACCATGCGCACCGCGAGATCGAGGGCGTACTGCTTCGCCGTGGTCTTGATCGACCGGGTGGCGAGGCCGGCGGCCCGGGCCTCGACGCCGACCTGGTCGACGCCCGGCAGCCCGTGGAGGAAGCGGCGCAGGGTGGCGTTCGACCCCGCGACGTCGGCCGGAGGTTCGGCGGTCGCGGTCACGAGGTCAGGCTACTGCCGGGTTCGGGCGACGGGTCTCTGCGGCTGCGTAACTGGTAATGCTGGTTGCATGCGGAGGCGGCACCTGCCGGCGGCGGGCAGGACGCGATGACGGCGACCGGCGAGATCGTGGGCGTGGGCGACCTGGGCACCCAGCCACGGCAGGTGCTGGCCAAGCTCCGGGCGGCGCTGGCGGCCGCCGCAGCCGTCCTGGCCCACGTACTGCGGTGGACGATCCTCGCCGTCGCGGCCGTGCCGCTGCCCGAGGGGACCAGATGGCCGGCCTGACGTGGGACCAGGTGCTCGGCTGGCGGGTGGGCCGCCACGGCCTCGCCCGCCCGATCGGCGACGCCGTCGAGGTGACGGCCGCGCTGGCCGGCGTCCAGGCCCAGGTGGCGTCGTCGGCCCGGCAGGTGGTGGCCATCCGCGGCACCGGCAACCCCGGCGGCGGGCCGGTCGACCTCGACCGGCTGCTGTGGCACGACCGTGCGCTGGTCAAGACGTGGGCGATGCGGGGCACGCTCCACCTGCTGCCGGCGGCCGAGTGGCACGAGTGGGTGGCCCTCGTCGGCACGCGGGAATGGCGCATCACACCGGGCTGGGTGCGGTACCACGGCATCACCCGCGACGAGCTGGACGCGATCACCGCCGCCGTCCCCGCGGCGCTGGCGGGCGATCCGCTCACCCGCGACGAGCTGGCCGACCGGGTGGCCGCGCTGACCGGTCTCGGCCACGTGGGCGAGCAGCTCCGCTCCGGGTGGTCGGCGGTGTTCAAGCCGGCGGCCAGCCGGGGCCTGCTGTGCCAGGGACCGCCGCGGGATGGCAACGTCACCTTCACCGACCCCCGCGCCTGGCTCGGACTCGACGGTGCGGCGCCCGACCCCGAGACGGCGCAGGCGGCGGTGCTGGGGCGGTTCCTCGACGCGTACGGCCCGGCGACCCGCGACGACCTCGCCCGCTGGCTGGGCGTGACGCCCAGGGCGGCCCGGCTGCTGCTGGCCGCCCACGCCGGGGCGTTCGTCGAGGTCGAGGTCGAGGGCCACACGGCGTGGATGACGCCGTCGGGTGCCCGCGCCGCGGCCGCGGCCGATCCGGCGGAGGGCGTGTACCTGCTGCCCGGGTTCGATCCCTACGTGCTGGCGCCGATCAGCCACCGGGCCCGGACCGTCCCCGAGGCCCGGGTCGACGCGGTCTCGCGGGCTGCGGGCTGGATCTCGCCCGTGCTGCTCGTCGACGGCCGGGTCGCGGGCACGTGGGAGCCGTCCTCGGCCGGCGGGACGACGACGGTCACGGTCACACCGTTCGCGTCGCTGCCTGGGGCGGTGGTGGCGGCGGCCCGGGCGCACCTGGAGCAGCGGTACGCCGGAGTGCTCGGCGAGCGGCTGCGCCTGGTGGTGGCGTGAGCGCCGGGGCGCTCGCGCTCAGCGGAGCGTCGAGCGCCGGGTGGGCGTCAGCGCGGTGGTCCGCACCGGCAGGTCGTGCGCTGCGGCCACCGCCTCGGCAGCCGCGCTGGCGGCCCGCCCGCCGGCGCGGTCGGACAGGAGCCAGACGGCGACGGTCACGCCCTCGTGGACCGGGAGGCGCGGGAAGTCGTTGGGAACGCGGGCGCTGACGAGCCTGCCCAGCTCGGTCACGCCCGCCCGGGGCGCGGCGGTGCCCATCGCCTCCGCGGCGCCCCGCGGCAGCCCGCCGGTGCCGGCCAGGGTGTAGGTGGCGGCGACGACCGTCGTGCCGGCGGTCCCGCCGGGCGGGGCGTCGCCGCCCGCGGGGCGCTGCGCATGGGGCACGTGGGCGGGCGCGAAGTCGGGCATCGAGGGGTCGGGGACCAGCAGGTGCACGTCGGTGTGGTCGACCATCAGCTCGTTGGCCCGGGGCCCGAACTCGGCCCAGACGGGGCCGCCGTAGAAGCGGGCGAGGGCGGCGCCGCGCCGGGTCGGTGACCGGAACCGGCGGACCCACACGAAGCGGGCGTCGTCGCCGGGGACGGTGAACTGGCCGACGATCTCCATGCCGAGCACCTCCTGCGAGGCCAGGAAGTGGCGCTCGAAGTGCGTCACGAACGCCTCGGCCTGCCCTGGCGCCAGCCTGTAGGACCGCAGCTCGACGAGCTCGGTGACGGCGTCGGCGGCGGTGACCGGATCCATGCGGGGATCGTGCCAGCGGCGGCAGGGCCGGCGCTCGTCGATTTGCGCACCGACCGATTTGCGCACCGACTGATTTGCGCACCGACTGATTTGCATCAAGGATGCCTAACCACACCGCACCACAGGGACGTGGTGGGTGCGAGGGAGGTGTCGAGACACGATGGGGACGATGCGTACCGGCCGGTTGGTCGCGGCCGTGGCGGTCATGGCCGCCGGCCTGCTGGCGGCCGGCTGCGGGGCGGACGACGACGGCGCCGCGGTCCGCGACGGCGGTTCCGCCACCCAGGGCGGGTCCGCCTCCGGGTCGGCGTCGGCCTCGGGAGCCGCGTCGGCGTCGGCCAGCGGGAGCGGTGTGGCCGGCGACGCGGAGGAGTGCCGGATCGAGGGCGGGGTGTCGGAGGACGCCGTCGCCGAGGTGCAGGGCGAGCTGCGCGAGTTCGCCATCGACATCGAGCCGACCACCGTCCCCGCCGGTCCCGTCGCCTTCGAGTTCACCAACGCGGGCGCGCTGGCGCACGAGGTCGCGATCGTCCGCCGCGACGACCCGACCACGGTCGCCACCACCGACGACGGTGCGGCGGCCGAGGAGTCGCTCGGCGACGACCTGATCGGCGAGATCGAGCCGTTCGGCCCGGACGTCTCGTGCTCGGCGACGTTCGACCTGGCACCCGGGACCTACGTGCTGCTGTGCAACGTGGTCGAGGAGGGCGGCGACCACGAGGCCCACTTCGCGGAGGGCATGTTCACCACCCTCACGGTGACCGGCTGATCGCACCCGTGCACCCGCCCGCGACCCGGCCTGGCGTCTGACCAGGTGCGGGAGCGGGTAGGCGGTTGGCCGCGGCGCGCGGGTGACGAGGCCCGGAGCGCCGGCCGGTCGAGCCCGCGGCCCGGCGCGCGTCGAGCAGCGGCGTGACGCGTGGCCGCCGGAAGGGAGGAGGCGTGGGATCTGCCGGGCACCTCTCCGGCGCTGGTCGACCGCTAGATTTCCTCGACGTGGCGGCGCCATCGTCCGGTCGGAGCATGCCGGCGGGCGACCGGTTGCGGCAGATCGAGGCGGTCACGCACGCCGACCTCGCCCACCTCGACCTGGAGGAGCTCCTGGTCGAGCTGCTCGACCGCGTCCGCGAGGTGCTCACCGCCGACACCGCCGCCATCCTGCTGCTCGACGAGCCCAACCGGCAGCTCGTGGCCACCGCGGCCCGCGGCCTCGAGGCGGAGGTCTACCAGGGAGCGCGGGTGCCGCTCGGCCGCGGGTTCGCGGGACGCATCGCCGCCACCCGCCGGCCGGCCACGATCGAGGACATCGACGACGCGGACGTGGTGAACCCCGTGCTCCACGAGACCGGCGTGCGCTCCCTGCTGGGCGTCCCCCTGGTCGTCGGGGGCGAGCTGCTGGGCGTCCTGCACGTCGGGACCGTGGCGCCGCGTCACTTCGACGACGCCGACACCGACCTTCTGCAGATGGTCGCCGACCGGGTGGCGCTCGTCACCCACGCGAGCCTGACCGCCGCCGAGCGGCGGGCCTCCCGGATCCTGCAACGCAGCCTCCTCCCGGACCGGCTGCCCGACGTCCCCGGTCTCGAGACGGCGGTCCGCTACATCGCCGGCGGCGGCGGGACGGTCGGCGGCGACTGGTACGACCTGTTCACCCTCCCCGGCGGCCGGGTCTGCATCACCGTCGGTGACGTGGTCGGCCAGGGCATCCGGGCGGCGGCGGTGATGGGCCGGCTCCGCAGCTCGCTTCGGGCCCACGGCCTTGCCCACCCGAACGATCCCGGCGTCATGCTCGACCTCGTCGACCGCCAGCTGCGGCACTTCGAGCCGGGCGAGATGGCGACCGCCGTCGTCGCCGTCCTCGAGCCCTCGTTCGACCGTGTCCACGTGTCGCTGGCGGGCCATCCGGCGCCCGTGATGGCGATCCCCGGCGGCCCCGGCCGCTACCTCGACATCGCGATCGACCCGCCGCTCGGCGTGGCCGCGCCCGGGCGCCGGCACGTGACGATGGTCGACCTGGTGCCCGGGGCGGTGGCCTGCTTCTACACCGACGGCCTGGTCGAGCGGCGCGGCGTGTCGCTCGACGCGAGGCTGGAGCGCCTGAGCGCGACGGTCGCCGCGGTGCCGGCCGAGCAGGTCTGCACCCGGGTGATGGGCCGCTTGATCGGGATCGAGCGGCCGACCGACGACGTGGCCCTCCTCGTCATCCGCCGCACCGAGGGGCGCTCGGATCCGCTCGACCTGACGTTCCCGGCGACGGTGGCGTCGCTGGCGCACATCCGTGCCGCGGTGCGGCGGTGGCTCGCGCACGTGGACGTCGCTCCGGCCGATGCGACCGATGTGCTGCTGGTGGTCGGGGAGGCGACCAGCAACGTGGTCGAGCATGCCTACGGGCCGGAGGGGGGCACGGTGAACGTCCGCCTGGAGCTGGAACCGCCCGACGTCGTGGTGACGGTCGGCGACACCGGCCGGTGGCGCCCGCCACGCGGGTCCGACCGGGGGAGGGGCACGCGCATCATGGAGGCCGCCGCCGACGAGATGGCCGTCGACCGGCGGCCGGAGGGCACACGCGTCGTCATCCGCCGGCGGCTGGGCATGCCCGGGCGCGCCTCGTGACGATCGCGCGCGTCGAGGTGGACACGGCCGGCGGGAGCCTCCTCATCAGGCTGAGCGGCGACGTCGACCTCGCCAACGCCAGGGCGGTCGAGGCGGAGCTCCGGCACGTGATCACCAACCAGGTGGTCGACGTGACGATCGACCTCACCGACGTCGCCTACCTGGGCAGTGCCGGGGTGCGCGTGCTGTTCCACCTCGCCGACCGCCTCGCCGTCCTGCAGATCGGCCTGGCGCTCGACGCGCCGGTCGGCAGCCCGGCCCGCCGGGTGATCGATCTGTCGGGGCTGGGCGCGGTCGTGCCCGTCGGACCGCCCGCCCGGGGCCGGGCCGGCACGGGCTGACCGGCCCCGGCGGGTCGCCGGGTCGGGCCCCCGGAGCAGCCTGCCGGCGGCTCCGGGAGCCTTCGCCTGGTGTCAGGCGACGTTCGCCTCGTCCACGGCGAGGCGGGACCGCCACCCGTCGACGACGGCGTGCCAGCCCTCCCCGGCGCTCGGGGAGCCGGGGCGCCAAGCGGTGGCCTCCCGGAACCGTGCGTTCGACACCCGCTGCGACCAGGCCAGCGGGGCGTACCCCGGCGGCAGCGGCACGTCGAGCGACGGGGGGACCGGTGGTGCCACCCCGAGCGCACGGGCCAGCGCGTCGACGTACTCGCGGCGCGGCAGGGGCCGGTCGTCGACGACGTTGTAGATCCCGCTCGGCACGCCAAGCGCGGCGACGACGGCCGACGCGGCGTCGTCGGTGGTCACCGGCGACCGGTACGCCCCGGCAGGGCCCACCTCGGCCGGCCGGCCGGCGCGGGTGGCCTCGATCGCCTCGATCGTGTGGCCGCTGTCGGGGCCGTAGAACATGCCGAACCGCAGGACGATGCCGGCGCCGCCGTGCTCGGCGAAACTCGCGGCGGTGCCCTCGGCTGCCAGCGCCGACCCGGTGATGGCGGTAGGGGACAGCGGGGCGTCCTCTTCCAGCAGGTCGTCCCCGCCGTCCGCGTACAGCAGGGCGATCGACTCCTGCACGTAGCGGCGCGCGCCGCCCGCCAGCGCGGCGTCGGCGAGGTGGCGTGCGCCCTCGCGGCGGATGCGGTCGTTCACCGCCCAGGCCGACGGGCCGGCCGCCTCGTCGCCGACCGGGATGGCGGTGGCCAGGTTGCACACGATGTCGTGCCCGGTAACGGCGGCGGTGAGTGCCGCCGGGTCGAACAGGTCGACCGTCACGGGCGTGGCGCCCAGCCTCTCCAGCTCGGTCTGTTTCGGGGTGGTCCGGGCGATGCCCGTCACGTCGTGGCCGGCGGCGACGAGTCGGGCGACGGCGCGGCGGCCGAGCACGCCGGTCGCGCCGGCGACGAAGATCCTGCTCATGGTGTCCTCCGAGATCGGTGTGGGCGGATGTGTCGCCGTGATGTCGGGCCAGGGCGGGCCGCCGTGACGCGTGGGCGCGTGGTGGTTGTCATACCGCGGGCGCCGCCCCACCACCCGGGCCTGGTCGGCGGGATCGCGCCGGGTGCGGCGGGACGACCCGTCGGGGCACCCCATGACGGCGCCGACGCCGCGGGCGAGACTGGCCCGGTGACGGACGCGGAGCGTGTGACGATGGATGCCGGCCGCCCGGGCGCGGTGGCCGCGGTGGCGGGCGACCCGACGGCCGGCGAGCCGTGGCGCCGGGCCGCCCCCGACGTCGCCGCCGCGCTGGGCACCGACGTGCGACGCGGCCTCACCTCGAGCGAGGCGGCCGAGCGGCTACGGCGTTTCGGCCCCAACCGGCTCGACCCCGAGGCCGTGGTGCCCGTCTGGCGCAAGATCCTGCGCCAGTTCGCCGACCCGCTCATCTACCTGCTGCTCGCGGCGGTGGTGGTGTCCCTCGTGGCGTGGGCGATCGAGGGTGCCGAGGGCGTGCCGTTCGAGGCGATCGTGATCGTGGTCATCGTCGTGCTCAACGCCGTGCTCGGCTACGTGCAGGAGGCGCGCGCCGAGCAGGCCGTGGCGGCCCTGCAGCGGATGACGTCGGCCACGGCGGGGGTCGTGCGCGACGGGCGGGAGGTGCGGGTCGACTCGGCCGACCTGGTGCCCGGCGACGTGCTGGTGGTGGCCGAGGGTGACGCCGTGGGCGCCGACGCCCGGCTGGTGGAGGTGGCGGCCCTGACCGTGGCGGAGGCGTCGCTCACCGGCGAGAGCGACGCGGTCCTGAAGGACGCCGCGGCGCTGGCCGAGCCTGCCGGGCTCGGCGACCGGGTGAACATGGTGTTCAACGGCACGGCGGTGACGCGGGGACGCGGGCGCGCCGTCGTCACGGCGACCGGCATGGCGACCGAGATGGGCCGGGTCGCCCGCCTGCTCGGGACCACGGCGGAGGAGCAGACACCGCTGCAGCGGGAGATCGGCTACATCGGCCGCATGCTCGGGCTGGTGGTCGTGGGCATCGCGGTCGTGGTGATCGCGGCCATCCTGCTCACGTCCGACATCCGGGAGGCGTCCGACCTGGTGGACGTGCTGCTGGTCGGGGTGTCGCTGGCGGTGGCCGCCGTGCCCGAGGGCCTGCCCACCATCCTGTCGGTCGTGCTGGCGCTCGGGGTGCAGCGCATGGCGCGCCACAACGCGATCGTGAAGCGGCTGTCGTCGGTCGAGACCCTGGGGTCGGCGTCCGTCGTGTGCTCGGACAAGACCGGCACGCTGACGAGGAACGAGATGACGATCGAGGTGATCGTCACCGCCTCGGGCGAGGTGGCGGTGACCGGCTCGGGCTACCGGCCGGAGGGCGAGCTGCGCGTCGACGGGGCGCCGCTCGACGACCCGGTGCTGTACGACGAGGCGCGGGCCGTGATCGTGGGCGGGAGCATCGCCAGCCACGCCGTGCTGACGGAGGAGGCGGGGGAGTGGGTCATCCAGGGCGACCCGACCGAGGCCGCGTTCCTCGTGGTCGAAGCCAAGATGGGGCTGGCCGACGTGCGGCGCACCCGCTTCGAGCGGGTGGGCGAGGTGCCGTTCACCTCCGAGCGCAAGCTCATGAGCACCCTCCAGGCGGATGCCGAGCTGGGCGGCATCGCCGTGGTGACCAAGGGCGCACCCGACGTGCTGCTGTCGCGTTGCAGCCACGAGCGCGTCGCCGGCGAGGTGCGTCCCCTCGCCGACGCCCGGCGGCGCGCGGTGCTCGCCACGGTCGACCGCCTCGCCGACCGGGCGTTGCGCACCCTGGCGGTGGCCTTCCGGCCGCTGGCCGACGGCGAGCAGGCGGCGGACGACGAGTCCATCGAGCGGGACCTCGTCTACCTCGGGACGGTGGGGATCATCGACCCGCCCCGGCCCGAGGTCGGTGTGGCCATCGACGAGGCCCACGCGGCGGGGATCAGGATCATGATGATCACCGGCGACCATCCCCGCACCGCGGCCCGCATCGCGGCCGACCTCGGCATCGTCGGGCCCGAGGCGCGCACGCTGACCGGCAGCGAGCTGGAGCACCTCGACGGCGACCGGCTCACCGCCGCCGCACGCGACGTCGCCGTGTACGCCCGGGTCGCCCCCGAGCACAAGCTGCGGATCGTCGACGCCCTGCAGGCCGACGGCAACATCGTCGCCATGACCGGCGACGGCGTGAACGACGCGCCCGCGCTCAAGGCCGCCGACATCGGCGTCGCCATGGGCGTGACCGGCACCGACGTGACGAAGGAGGCGGCGGACATGGTCCTCGCCGACGACAACTTCGCCACCATCATCGCCGCGGTGCGCGAGGGCCGGGCCATCCTCGTCAACATCCGCAAGTTCCTGCGCTTCCTCCTGTCGTCGAACATCGGGGAGGTCCTCACGATGTTCCTCGGGGTCGTCCTGGCCGGGGTGATCGGGCTCGACGACGCCGGCGAGACGATCGCCGTGCCGCTGCTGGCCACCCAGATCCTGTGGATCAACCTGCTCACCGACTCGGCACCGGCCCTGGCCTTGGGGGTCGACCCGCCACCGGACGACGTCATGGCCCACCCGCCGCGGCGCCTCACCGACCGGGTCATCGACGCCGGTATGTGGATCGGCATCGTGTGGGTGGGGGTGGTCATGGCGGCGGTCACGCTGATCGCCCTCGACCTGCGGCTCGACGGCGGGCCCCTCGGTGGCTCGGGCGACATCGTCGAAGCCCGCACCGCCGCCTTCACCACCCTCGTGCTCGCCCAGCTGTTCAACTGCTTCAACGCCCGCTCCGACCGGGCGAGCGCCTTCCGGCACCTCTTCACCAACCGGCTCCTGTGGGCCGCCATCGGGATCTCGATCGTCATGCAGATCGGCGTGATCCACCTGCCGTTCCTCAACGAGGCGTTCGACACCACACCGCTGAGCGCCGGTGACTGGCTGCTCTGCACGGGGCTGGCGAGCATGGTGCTCTGGGCCGACGAGGCCAAGAAGCTCGTCCAGCGGCACAACCGACGCGACCCGGCCAGAATGGAGTCCTTGTCGACGCCTGCGTCGGTTACCTAGAGTTCACCGGGGGGCACGATCACTGGGGGAACGTCATGACCTCACACCCGCGCCGGCCGGCGGCGGTCCTCGCGGTCGTCGCCGCGCTGGCGTCGCTGTTCTCGCCGCTCTCGGCCCACCCGGCGGGGGCGCAGACCGCGCCACCCGGCCTCATCCCGGAGGGGCACTGGGTCCAGCCGCAGATCGACTGGATGGTCGACAAGATCGCGGAGACCGAGGCGGTGTTGCCTCAGCGCTTCCCGACGTCCTACGACGACGGGGGAACGGCGCTCGAGGCGATGGGCTACATGAACTTCGGTGCCACGGCGCCGGGCGGCTACGACCACTGGATCCAGCGGGCCTGGATCGTCGACGGGCACATCCTCAACCCGAACTTCCCCGAGTCGCTCATCTACCAGCAGACGGGGAACGGGGTGTGGGAACTGAAGGCGGCCATGTTCATGCTCGTGCCGGAGTGGGACGTGCCGGACATCCCGCCGCTCATCAGCTGGATCCCCGGTTGGCACGGCCATCCCGAGCTGTGCGTCGACGCCGGCGGCCGGTTCGCGGGCATCACCGACCCGGACGCACCGAACTGCCCGCCGGGCACGACCTCGGCGATGACGCCGGTGATGACCCACATCTGGCTCGAGGATCCCGGGTGCGGCCACCGCTTCGGCGGCGTCGGCGTGGGTGGCCTCCACTGCGACGTCGGCCACGAGATGTGATCCCGGGCGGCGGCCGGCGGACGCGACGGCGACCGGTCGGGGCCGGGCTGGTCCCGGCCCCGACGGGGCACGCCCGCGTCAGGCGCCGAGCAGGCCGCGCACGTAGGCGGCCTGGCCGGCGTGCTGCAGGCAGTCGTCGGCGATGCTGACGAGCCGGACGCCGAGGGTGACCGGTGGGTCCCAGCGGCGGTCGACGATGCGGTCGAGGTCGGCGGCGGTCAGGCCGGCGAGGAAGGTGCGGGTCCGGGACGCCACGGCATCCAGGTAGTCCAGCAGGACCCGGCCGTCGGGCGGCCGCACGGCGGCCACCTGGTCGGCCGTGTGCCCATAGCCGGTGTCGCGGGGGTCCGCCGGGAGCCCGGTCCGGGCCGCCCAGTCGCCGCCCGCCCAGAGCTGATCGGCGGGGATCAGCTCGGCGATCTGGAAGTCCTGCCCCCGGGCCAGGTGCCAGACGAGCCACGCGACGGTGTTGCGCCCGGGACCCGGCGGCTCCGCCAGCCGGTCGGCGGGCACGCCCGACACCGCGCGTTCCGCCAGCGGCGGTATGCGGTCGTACAGCTCGGTCAGCAGCGCGGCGACGTCCATGCCGCGAGTCTCACCCGGGCGCGACCCGGCGGCCTACAGCTCCTCGGCCCGGAGGGCGGCGTAGCCGGGCTTGATCTGGCCCTGGATGATCCGCAGGCGCTGGTCGAAGGGCCAGAAGGCCGACTTCATGGCGTTGACGCTCAACCACTCGATCTCGTCCCAGCCGAAGTCGAACGCCTCGACCAGGTTGTGCATCTCCTTGCTCATGGAGATGTTGGACATCAGCCGGTTGTCGGTGTTGACCGTGACCCGGAAGCGGAGGCGGGTGAGCAGCCCGATCGGGTGCTCGGCGATCGACGGCGCCACGCCGGTGTGCACGTTGGAGCTCGGGCACATCTCGAGTGCCACGCGGCGGTCGCGGACGAACGCCGCCAGCCGGCCCAGGTGGGGCCGGCCCTCGGCGTCGAAGGTGATGTCGTCGACGATGCGCACGCCGTGGCCGAGTCGCTCGGCCCCGCAGAGCTGCACCGCCTCCCAGATCGACGGCAGCCCGAAGGCCTCGCCGGCATGGATGGTGATGTGGCTGTTGGCCTTGGCGATCTCCTGGAACGCCGCCAGGTGGCGGGTCGGGGGGTTGCCCGCCTCGCTGCCCGCGATGTCGAAGCCGACCACCCCGTCGTCGCGGTGGCGCAGCGCGAGCATCGCGATCTCGCTGGAGTTGGCGGCGTGGCGCATGGCGGTGGCCAGCGTGCCGATCACGATGGGGCGGCCGGCGCTGCCGAGCCGGAACCCCTCCAGCACCGACTCGACGACCTCGTCGAGCGTGAGCCCGCCCTCGATGTGCAGCTCGGGGGCGAACCGCACCTCGGCGTAGACGACGCCGTCGGCCGCCAGGTCCTCGGCGGCCTCGGCGGCCACCCGGACCAGGGCGTCCTTCGACTGCATC
>DASSGC010000521.1:0-4589 GCA_035693765.1 Acidimicrobiales bacterium | reverse complement strand
TCGCGCGAGGGGTCGCTCTGCAGCACGACGTCGACGAGTCCGGGCACGGCGGCGAGGGCGTCGCCCATCGCCAGCATGTAGGCCAGGAGCCGCTCCTCCCACGGGCCGCCCGGTGGTGGCGGCGGCACCGACCGCATGATCTCGCCGGCGACGAGCGACAGCAGCTCGTCACGACTGCTGACGTAGTGGTACGTCGCCATCGGGCTGACGCCGAGGGCGTCGGCCAACGCCCGCATAGTGAGGCCCTTCAGGCCCTCGCGACGGGACAGCTCCACCGCGGCGTTCAGGATGGCCCGTTCGGAGAGGCGGATCGGAGCCATCGGCCGTACACCGTACAGCCGGGTGGCGCCACGGGAGGTGGCCCGGCGACCCGGGGCCCGGGCCGGATGGCGGCCGCGGCCGGCGACCGGGGTCAGCCGCGGGTGAGGAGCATGCAGCCGGCGATCGGCCCGCCGCCGGCGGCCGCCACGGCGACCTCGGGGTCGCCGGCGACCTGCCGCTCGCCCCCCTCGCCTCGCAGCTGGACGCACGCCTCGTGCAGCACCCAGTAGCCGTGCATCCGACCGGCCGAGAGCTGGCCGCCGTAGGTGTTGAGGGGGAGCTGGCCGTCGAGGGCGATGCGGGTGCCGCCCTCCACGAAGGGGCCCGCCTCCCCGTCGCCGCAGATCCCGAGGGCCTCCAGCCACGCGAACGTGATGTAGGTGAAGCCGTCGTAGAGCTGGGCGACGTCGAGGTCGGCGGGCGTGAGATCGGTGCGCGCCCACATCTCGGCCGCGGCGTCGACCGACGCCATCTTGGGGAAGTCGGGACGGTGGAACCAGCCGCCGTCGCCGTCGGAGCCGCCGATCGCCTCGAACCGCACCGGCGGCTGCGGGCAGTCGGCGGCATGGTCCGCGGTGGACACCACGAACGCGATCGAACCGTCGATGGGCACGTCGCAGTCGTAGAGGCCGAACGGCGACGAGATCGGGCGGGCGCGGAGGTAGTCGTCGAGGGTCATCGGATCGCGGAACACGGCGCGCGGGTTCAGCCCGGCATGGCGCCGGCTGGTCACGGCGAGCCACCCCAACTGCTCCTTGGTCGTGCCGTAGAGGTGCATGTGCCGGTGGCAGTGCAGGCCGAGCCAGTTGGCGGCGGAGAACGCGTTGAAGGTCATCAGCGGGATGACGTCGAGCAGCACCTTCGGCATGGCCTGGCCCCGGTCGGGGCCGGAGTCGAGCGTGCCGCCGATCATCTGCACCGTGCGGTACACCAGCACGTGCCGGGCCCGCCCGCCGGCGACGGCACCGGCGGCGTCGGCGACCGGGGTGAGGAGCCCCTGGCGGCCGAACCCGTCGGACGCGGTGAACGTCGGGGCGATGCCGAGGAGCGCAGCCACCTCGTCGATCGGGGTGTCGCCGAGCGAGGCGATGCCGTCGATGTCGGCGGGGGTGAGGCCGGCATCGGCGATCGCGGCCCGGGTCGACTCCGCGGTCAGGTCGCTGCCGGCGATGCCGGTCTTGCGGCCGATCCGGGAGATCCCGATGCCGGAGATGATCGCTCGCTTCTCGGGGATGTCGATGATGGCTCCCGCTCCTCGTCCGTCGCTCCGGGGGTCGCGGGCGTAGCGTACGGCGTATGAACGCACCGATCGTCGAGGGCACGGTTCCCCGCATGGTCCCCGAGCTCACCGAGGCGAACCGGCCCTTCTGGACCGGGGGCGCGACGGGGCAGCTCCTCCTGCCCCGCTGCGAGGCGTGCGGCCGCTGGGTCGACCCGGGCGAGGAGGCCTGCGGCGACTGCGGCGGCCCGCTGTCCTCCCAGGCGGTGAGCGGGCGGGCGACGGTGTTCACCTACACCGTCAACACGCAGGCCTGGAACCCGGACCTCCCCGTGCCCTACGTCGTCGCCCTCGTCGAGCTCGAGGAGCAGGAGGGGCTCCGCCTGGCCACCAACATCGTCGGCTGCGAGCCGGACGAGGTGCGCATCGGCATGCCGGTGCAGGTGCTCTTCGAGCACCAGGGCGAGGCGTACGTGCCGCTGTTCCAGCCCGTGTAGTGCGGCGCAGCTCGATGGATGACACTAACGTCAGATCGCGCGCTAGCCTCACGAGCCGATCAGGGGGACCAGGACATGGCAGACGCTCCAGCGTTCACGAGTGAAGCTCGGATGCTCATCGACGGCCAGCTCGTCGAGGCGGGGTCGGGCAGGACGTTCGACAACGTCAACCCGGCGACCGAGGAGGTCATCGGCCCGGTCGCCGACGGGTCGGCCGAGGACATGCAGCGCGCCATCGCCGCCGCCCGCAGGGCCTTCGACGAGACCGACTGGTCGACCGACCGCGAGCTGCGCAAGCGCTGCCTGCAGCAGTTGCAGGACGCCCTCGAGTCCGAGGTCGAGGAGCTCCGCGAGGAGCTGATCGCGGAGGCCGGCACCCCGCGGTTCCTCACGCACCTGATGCAGCTCGACGTGCCCCTGGCGGACAACATCCGCGTCCCGATCCAGCTCATCGACGACTTCCCCTGGGAGCGGGAGCTGCCGCCCGGCGAGGTCATGGGGATGGCCAGCAGCCGGGCGGTCTGGAAGGAGGCCGTGGGCGTCGTCGGCGCCATCGTGCCGTGGAACTACCCGTTCGAGGTGGCGATCGCCAAGGTCGCCCAGATCCTTGCCACGGGGAACACGGCCGTGCTGAAGCCGGCCCCCGACACGCCCTTCAACGCCACCCGCCTCGGACGGCTCGTCGCCGACGAGACCGACATCCCGGCCGGCGTGCTCAACGTCGTGACGTCGTCGGACCACCTCGTGGGCGAGGAGCTCACGCTGTCGCCGCTGGTCGACATGATCTCCTTCACGGGGTCGACCGCCGTCGGCAAGCGGATCATGGAGAAGGGGGCGGCCACGCTGAAGCGGGTCTTCCTCGAGCTCGGCGGCAAGTCGGCGATGATCGTCTGCGACGACGCGGACGTCGCCTCGGTGGTGCCGATGGCCTCGATGGTGTGCATGCACGCCGGTCAGGGCTGCTCCATGCTGACCCGGCTGCTCCTGCCCCGATCCCGCTACGACGAGGGGCTCGAGCTGCTGACGGCGGCGATGTCGGGGGTGCCCTACGGTGATCCCCAGGACGCCGGGGTGATGATGGGCCCGCTGATCAGCGCCAAGCAGCGCGAGCGCGTCCTCGGCTACGTCGCCAAGGGCCAGGAGGAGGGTGCCCGGCTGGTCCTCGGTGGCGGGCGCCCGGCCCACCTCCCGAAGGGCTGGTTCGTGGAGCCGACCGTCTTCGCCGACGTCGACAACTCGATGACGATCGCCCGCGAGGAGATCTTCGGCCCGGTGATCACCGTCATCCCGTTCGACGACGACGACGATGCGGTCCGCATCGCCAACGACAACGCCTACGGGCTCTCCGGCTCGGTGACCTCCGGGTCGCTGGAGCGCGCCACGGCGATCGCCCGCCGCATCCGGACGGGCTCCATCAGCGTCAACAGCGGCGTCTGGTACGGCGCCGACTCGCCCTACGGGGGCTACAAGGCCAGCGGCATCGGCCGGCAGAACGGCATCGAGGGGTTCGAGCAGTACCTGGAGACCAAGGCGGTCGGCCTGCCTCCGGTCTGAGGTGCGCCACGCACTGCCCGGCACCGGGCCGCCGCCGGTGGTCCCGACGGGGGCGGGGCTACCGTCGTCGGCGTCGTCGGCGGCGATGGCGTCGGGGTCGGTCGAGCCGTGGACGTGGTCGCAGGCGCGCTGCTCGCCTTCGGCGATCTGGCCGGCGCCGACGCCCTCCAGCGCCGCGAACGCCCCGCACCGGCGAGGGCCAGCGCACCCCACCCGATCTGAGACGGGTCTCAGCACGCTGCCGGCCGGTGAGAGGAGATCGACGGCGTCGGCGCCGATCGTGGCGAGGACGACCCCACGCCGCCGGGGCGTGGCCGCTACGCCTTCTCGCGTCGCGTCGGGCGGCCTGGCTCGGTGGCGGGTAGTGCGAACGGAGGGCGGAGGCCCGTGAACATCGGGAAGTGGCGCACGTTGAGGGTGGCCAGCTCGAGGCCCCGGACGTCGGCAGTCGCCGCGATCAGGTAGTCGCCGAGCCCGATGCCCGTGTGCGAGCGCCGGTACCGTCGCATGAGCTCGCCGGCCCGGCGGGCGACGAGCTCGTTGACGTCCTGCACGCGGAGCGTCGCCAGGAGGCGCCGCACCGTGGATCGTTCGGCTGAACGCATCTTGCACGTGATCTCGGTGAGCGTGACGACGCTCACCGCGAGCGGACCGGCGGTCTGGCGAGTGGCCGGCAGCCAGGCCCCGGCGGCCGGGACGCCCCGGAGGTGGGCGATGAGCACGTCGGTGTCGACCAGGATCACGTGCCGATCCGCCACATCCGGTCGAGGTGCTCCGACCGCTCGTCCCGGCCACGCGCCGCCGCTTCCGCATCGCGCATCGCGCCGAACGAGTCGTCGATCGCGCGCAGGTCCCCGTCGAGGTCGTCGTCGCCGCCGGACAGGGCGCGATCGATGAGCTCGCGGATGAGATCGGATCGTGTCCGTCCCTCGCCTGCCGCCAACCGGTCGAGCGCCTTGGCCTGGTCCGCGTCGAGGTAGATGTTCGTACGTTGCATA
>DASSGC010000520.1:0-12818 GCA_035693765.1 Acidimicrobiales bacterium | reverse complement strand
GAACGCGAAGACCAGGCCCAGGACGAACTGCAGCACGAGCCACAGCACCAGGAGCACCACCGCGCCGACCGCCAGGCGGGCGAGCATGCTCGTTCTCGGTGGTGCCGGCTGGGCCATGGGCCCAGCGTAGGGCCTTCCCGGCCCCGCGGGGCGTCAGCCCAGCTTGCGGATGACCTCCACCCGCTGCTCGCTGTGGTTGGCGTCGGCGCCCTGCTCGTCGAGCAGCTCGGCCCGGTCGCGTTCCGCGGCCCGGCGGGCCGACTCGCTGGTCGACCGCGCCCGCTCCAGCGCCGCGTCCACGCCGTGCTCGCCGATGTAGGTGGCCCACTCGACGAGCGCCCCCACCATCTCGTCCTCGGGCACCACCGCCACGTTCTGGCCCCGGACGAACAGGTGGCCCTTGTTCCTGCCCGCGGCGATGCCCAGATCGGCGTCGCGGGCCTCGCCCGGTCCGTTGACGACGCAGCCCATCACCGCCACCTGCAGCGGGATCTGCCGGTCGCCGAACGCCTCCTGCGCCTGCCGCGCCACCTCGATCACGTCGATCTCCGCCCGGCCGCACGACGGGCAGGCGATGAGGTCGATGTTCTTGCGCTCGCGCAGCCCCATCGCCTCGAGCAGGGCCCGCCCGGCCCGGGCCTCCTCCACCGGATCGGCGGTGAGGCTGTAGCGGATCGTGTCGCCGATGCCCTCGGCCAGCAGGGTGGCGATGCCGGCGGTGGCCTTGATCATCCCGCCCGGCAGCGGGCCGGCCTCGGTCACGCCCAGGTGGAGCGGGTGGTCGACCGCGTCGGCGAGCTGGCGGTAGGCCTCGATCATCAACGGCACCGACGACGCCTTGACCGAGATCTTCACGTCCTCGAACCCGACCTCGTCGAAGTAGGCGAGCTCCGTCTGCGCCGACTCGACCATGGCCTCGGGCGTGACCTTGCCGCCGTACCGCTTGTAGAGGTCGGGGTGCAGCGACCCCCCGTTGACGCCGATGCGGATCGGCACGCCCCGGTCGCGGGCTTCCTGGGCGACGAGCTTGATGTGCTCGGGCCTGCGGATGTTGCCGGGGTTGAGGCGCAGGCAGTGCACCCCGGCCTCGAGCGCGGCCAGGGCCATCTTGTACTGGTGGTGGATGTCGGCCACGATCGGGAGCGGCGACCGGGGCACGATGCGGGCCAGGCCCTCGGCGGCCTCGACCTCGTTGCAGGTGCACCGCACGATGTCGCAGCCGGCCATGGCCAGGTCGTAGATCTGCTGGAGCGTGCCGTCGACGTCGGCCGTCTTGGTCGTCGTCATCGACTGGACGGTGATCGGGGCGTCACCGCCCACCGGCACGTCCCCCACCATGATCTGGCGGGTCTTGCGGCGCGGGTACGAGGACTCTCCGAGCTCCATGGGGTTCAGCCTTCGTGGGGTCTCGTCGGCGTCAGACGTCGATGGGGTTGACGATGTCGAGGTAGAGGCTGGCCACGCCGAGCACCAGCAGCCCCATGATCACCGCGTAGGTGAGCGGCAGCAGCTTGGCCATGTCGGCGTGGTAGCGCCGCCCGGCCCGCGAGCGGACGCGCTCGTAGATCGCCACGGCGGCGTGCCCGCCGTCGAGCGGCGGCAGCGGCGCCATGTTGAGGATGCCGATGAAGATGTTGACCTGGAAGAACATCAGCAGCACCCACATCCAGCCGTCCTCGCTGAGCTGCACGGCCATGCGGATGGCGCCGTAGATCGAGATCACCCGGTTGTCGTCGCCGTCGTCGGACGTCGCCTGGCTGCCGTCGCCCGACCCGGACGAGGGCGCTGACGGGTCGTCGGCCCGGCCGACGGTGTCGGCGAAGTCGCCGAGCCCGCTGGGGCTGAAGAAGCCGGCCATGGCGCCCACCGCGTCGCCGGCGAACGACACCATCTCGCCGGGGGCCTTCACGAGGGCCGACCCGAGGCCGATGGCCTCGCGCGACGCCGTGGCCCCCACGCCGAGGAAGGGCGAGCCCTCGTCGCCGCCCTGATCGCGCGGTCGGGGCCGCAGCTCCGCGTCGAGCGTCAGCGGGGAGCCGCCGCGCTCGATGCCGAGCACCACCTCGTCGCCCACCTCGCTGGCGCGGATGACGTCGGTGACGTCGGACCAGGTCGACACCCGGTCGCCGTTGATCGACACGATGCGGTCGCCCTCCCGCAGGCCTGCGCCGTCCGCGGCACTGCCCTCCACGACGGAGCCGACCTCCCAGTTGCGGGCCCGGGCGGCGTCGTCGGTGAGCGACCCGCCGGGCACGCCCACCACGCCGAGCAGGATCACGAGCAGCACGAACGCCTGCAGCATGTGCATCATCGAGCCGGCGGACACGACCAGCAGCCGCTTGGGGAACGACTGCTGCCGGTAGGTGCGGGGCTCGTCGGCGGGATCGACCTCGTCGAGGTTGTTCATCCCGATGATCTTCACGTAGGCCCCGGCCGGGACGGCCTTGAGGCCGTACTCGGTCTCGCCCCTGCGGAACGACCAGATGCGGGGCCCGAACCCGATGAAGAACTCGGTGGCCTTCATGCCCGACCACTTGGCCGTCACGAAGTGGCCCAGCTCGTGGAGGAAGATCACCACCCCGAAGCCGAGGATGATCACGGGCCAGGCCCAGCCGAACAGCACGCCGACCGCCACGATGCCGGCCAGCACGGCCACCAGCCCGGCGGCGCCGGTCTCGTAGACGGGCTCGTCGGCGGGACGCAGGGTCGCCCGGGTCGCCGGGCCGGATCGGGTGCCCGCCGGCTCGTGCCGCCCGGGCACCGGCGAGCCTCCGGCGTCGCCCGAGGGCTGCGCCTCGGCGTCTCGGTCCGTGTGCGTCATCCTGCGATCCTCTCGATCTCGCGGCGGGCGGCTTCGCGACCTTCTCGATCGGCGGCGATCACGGCCTCGACCCCGTCGGCGGCGCCCCCATCATGCCGGGACAGGACGGCATCGAGAACGTCGGCGATGGCCACCCAGGCGATCCTGCCGTCGAGGAAGGCGGCCACGGCCACCTCGTTCGCGGCGTTGAGCACCGCCGGGGCGAGCCCGCCCCGCCGCCCCGCGGCGTAGGCCAGGCCGAGGCACGGGAACGCCTCGTGGTCGGGCGGCTCGAACTCGAGCGGCCCGCAGGCCGACCAGTCGAGGCGCCCGAACGCGGTGCCGATGCGGTCGGGCCAGGCCAGGGCGTAGCCGATGGGCAGCCGCATGTCGGGCCGGCTGAGCTGGGCGATCGTCGAACCGTCGGTCATCTCGACCATGGAGTGCACGATCGACTGGGGGTGGACGACCACCTCGATGTCGTCGTAGCCGATGCCGTGGTCGTCGGCGAACAGCTCGTGGGCCTCGATGACCTCCAGGCCCTTGTTCATGAGCGTCGACGAGTCGACCGTGATCTTGGGCCCCATCGACCACGTGGGATGGGCGAGGGCGTCGGCCACGGTCACGTCGGCCAGATCGGCGCGGCGGCGCCCCCGGAACGGCCCGCCGCTGGCGGTGAGCACGATGCGGGCCAGCCGCGAGGGCCGGCCCTGGTCGCCCGCGGCCGCGCCCGCGGTCGCCGCGGCCAGGCACTGGTGCACGGCACAGTGCTCGGAGTCGACGGGCACGATGTGGCCGGCGCCGGTCCGGCGGAGCGCCGCCCGCACCACGGGCCCGCCGGCGATCAGCGACTCCTTGTTGGCGAGCGCCAGCCGCTTGCCCGCCGCCAGCGTGGCGAGGGTGAGCCGCAGCCCGGCGAACCCGACCACGGCGTTCACGCACACGTCGGCCACCGCGCCCACCTCGGCGAGCGCGTCGGCCCCCGACCGGACCTCGGTGCCGGGCGGGACGCCATCGGCCACCTCCGCCAGCCGCGCCGGGTCGCCCACGACCACCAGCTTGGGGTGCAGGTCACGGGCCTGCGCGGCCAGCGCCTCGGCGGACGACCAGGCCCCGATGGCGACCACCTCGAAGCGCTCGGGCTCGGCCCGCACCACGTCGATCGTCTGGGTCCCGATGGAGCCGGTGGACCCGGCGATGGCGACGGTCGTCACGGCCACAGCGATCCAGGCTACTGCCGGACCGCCCGCGGGCTGCCTCGGCGGCCCGCCACCAGGCGCGACGAGGCACCGGCGGCGGGCGCGACCGTCAGAACGTCACGCCGGCCGCGTCGGCGACCATCTGCTCGGCGTCGGGCGGCAGGACCCAGCGGTTCGCCACCAGGGCGTCCACGCCGGCCCGGTAGTCGGCCAGGTAGCGCTCGGGCGTGCCGTAGAGGGCGCGCAGCCGGTCGGGCGGGAAGCGCCGCATCGACCCGATCAGCTCGCCCAGCGCGACGGGTCGTCGCCCCGGGGGGCCGACCCGGGCGTCGTCGACGGCCAGGGTGCTCCGCGGCGAGTAGGTGGCCACCGGCACGTCGAGGTGGGGCGTGCGCACCCCGCCGCGGGCGTTGCCGTGCTCGTCACGGGCGGGCGGCAGGGCCTCGGGCGCGGCCCCGTGCGGTCCGGCGTCGCGGTCGTCGAGCAGCTCGATGCGGGGCGCCCGCGGCGGCGCCACGCCGTCGACCGCCCACGCCCGCAGGTTGGCCAGGGCGGCGCCGGCCAGCGCGTAGAGCGGGAAGTCCGAGGGCTCCTCCACCGGGTCGGGCAGGCGGCCCAGGGTGCCCCGCTCCCCCGGGCTCATGTGGCAGGCACCGGGGACCTCGTAGAGCCGGTAGCGGTCCCCGGGCTCGTCGCTGTCGGGGCGGCGGCTCGACCGGTTGGTCTCGGCCTCGCCCTCGCTCAGCAGCTCGATGACCGGCACGTCCCGCGGCTGGATGGTGCGCCGGGGGTCGCCGCCGGGCACGACACCGCTGGCCGCGCTGAGCGGGTGGTAGCCCCCGAGCCGGAAGCCGCCCGACGAGATGAGGATGAGGTAGCCCTCGACCGCCGGCTCGCCGCCGGGCCGCCGGGCGGCGGCGTGGAACCCCTCGCCCAGGAACACGCGCTGGAACGTGCCGGTGTACGACGCGCCGGACATGAACAGGTGGTCGAGCCGCAGGTCGGGTAGGCCGCCGCTCCGCAGCCAGCGCACCGCCTGCGCCACGATGTCGAAGCCGAGGCCGGCCTCGGGGATGTCGAGCGCCGCACAACGCTCGGGGTGCGCCGCCCGCAGGGCGGCCAGGCCGGCCACGTCCTGGGTGACACCGACCCACGACCAGCCGCTGCGCACGAGCACCGTCCCCAGCCGGGGCCAGGCGGCGGCCATGTCACCGGCCGGGTGCAGGGGCTCGACCAGCACGTCGCCCGACGCCGCGGCGGCGTCGGACGGCCGGCGGACCACCACCCGCGTGACGAACCCGACGCCGTCCCGGGCCACCACCCTGCGCCAGCCCTCGTCGTACGTGTGGAGGTCGGCCGCGCCCCGGACGATCTAGAGAGTGCGCGGATAGGTCACGTCGCGGCCGGTCACCGTGCTGCATTGCCGGTCGGCCGAGCTGTCGAGCTGGTGCTCCCGCTCCAAATCGCCACGCGTAGGCCGCGGCGAGCGCCCTGTCCGCCCGGCCTCTTACTCCTCCTCCACGTAGCCGTGGGGCGCGATCTCCCGGCCGATGGCGCTGCCGCCCGGCCGCGGGCCCTCGACGATCCCGAGCGTGTGCCCCACCACGACCTCCCTGCGACCTCCCTGCGACCTCCCTGCGACCTCCGGTGACGCGGCGCGGCGTGCGTCGCCGGCGCCCGCCGGTCAATGATGACACATCTAGGGCCGGTCATCGATCGGATGTCATATGATCCGTGCCCTGGAGGGGCACCAGGGCCGGCCGCACCACGACGGCGGCCGCGACGCAGGCGGCCGCGCCGAGCGCCAGCGCGGCGCGGGGCGACGCCGCGTCGATCACCGCGCCGACGATCACGCTGCCGAACGGGGTCGTGCCGAACGTGCCCAGCGCGACCAGGCCGACCACCCGACCGAGCATCTCCGGCGGCACCAGCCGCCGGCACACGTCGAGCACCGTCGTCTGGTAGGCGATCCAGGCCAGCCCCAGCGCCGGGCCCGCCAACACGAACGCCGGCAGCGTCGGCGCCAGGGCGTTGACCGCGAGCGCCGCACCGAGCGCCAGGCACACCCGATCGACGCGCCGGCTGAGCCGCGCCAGCGCGCCCCCGACCACCACGCCGCCCACGAGCGCCCCCGCCGCGTTGGCACCGTGGGCCACGCCCACGGCCAGCTCACCGCCCCCGAACGTGAGCTGGACGGCGGCCGTGATCACCACGAGGAAGTTCACCGCCAGCAGGCCCACGACCGCGTTGGCCACCAGCACCGACCGCACCGCCCGGTGGCGAGCGACGTAGGCGAGGCCCGCCCGCACCTGGCCGCGGGCCGCGGCGGGCCGGGGCCGGGGATGCAGCGCCCCCCGGTCCAGCGCGGCCAGCACCGCCACCGCGGCGCCGTAGGACGCCGCGTTGATCCCGAAGCACCACGCCGGGCCCCATGCCGCGTAGGCCAGGCCGGCCACGGCCGGACCGACCAGGCGGGACGCCGACTGGATCATCGAGTTGATGCCCAGCGCGCGCGGCACCAGCGGCCCCGGCACCAGCTCGACCGGCACGATCTGCGCCGCCGGCCGGTCGAACGCCAGCACGAGCCCCAGCGCCAGCGACAGGCCGTACAGCCACTGCGTGGTCACGTGGCCGGTGGCCGTCACCCCGGTCAGCACGACGGCGAGCGCTCCCGCCACGGTGTTGGTGGCGAGCAGCACCACCCGTGGCTCGCGCCGGTCGACCACCGCACCGGCCACGCTGCCGAGCGCCAGCGTCGGCAGCCACTGGAGCGCCACCACCACCCCGAGCGCGGTCCCCGTGCCGGCGAGCTCGACCACCAGCAGCGCCTGGGCCAGCACCTGGAACCAGGTGCCGACGTTGGACACCACCTGGCCGGCGAAGTACCGGCGGAAGTTGGGCTCGCCCAGGGGCGCGAACGGACCCGGCGCCTGGCCCTCGTCGACCGGCGCCGTCACGCCGTCACAGCAGGTCGGCCACCCGGTGGGCGCGCGGGATCCGCGCCGCCTCCTCGCCGTGGGCCCCGACGATCTGCCGCACCCGCAGCTCGGCCAGCGGCCCGAGCGCGTCGTACACCGCCACGAACCGGGCCCGGGCCTCGCGCAGCGGCCAGCCGTCGGGCAACGTCGCGTCCGGCAGGCGCGGGTCGCGGGCCACCAGGCCGATCCACCGCCGCGCCAGGCCCGTGCGCATCACCAGCGCCTCGGCCGCCCCGACGTCACCGCCCGCCATCCGCGGCTCGATCGCCGCCAGGCGCGCCAGCATGCCCTCGTAGCCGGCCCGCAGGCCGTCGAGGTCCCACGCGCTCGGCAGGTCGATCCCGCGCGTGCGGGCCACGGGGGTCACCCGCAGCACCGCCGCGTCGGCGATGCCCAGGTCGTCGAGCGCCTGGGTGATCTCGTCCAGCGGCGCCGCCGGGGTGATCCAGAACCCGTCGAACAACGGTCCCAGGCGTAGCGCCCGCAACCGCCGGCGGAGCGCCCGCCGGCGCTGGCGGTCGGTCTCCGGCACCGAGAACGCGACACAGGTCCACTGCCCGTCCCAGTCCACCGGACCGGCCCCGACCGACAGCAGGTCGCGGGCCGTCTCCCGGCCCAGCGCCTCCACGGGCGGCGCCAGCCGGTAGGACGTGTTGCGCCCTTCCTTCACGCCTTCCAGGTAGCCGTTGCGGGTCAGGCGGCTGAGGGCCGCCCGGCCGGCCGCGCCCTGCACGTCGAACTCCGCGAGCAACGCCACCAGCGCGCCCGAGGGGATGTAGCGGTCGTTGGCCCACCAGTAGTCGCCCAGCAGCGTCATCAGCAGCGTCGCGGCCGACCGCGAGCGCTCCTCGGGAACGTCCGCTGCCGGGCCCTGGGCGAGATCGCTCAGCGTGGCCCCCATCGCCACGCGACTCTACCGACCGGTCGCGTCAGGTCATGCCGTCGGGTCAGGGCGTCAGGTCAGGGCGTCAGGTCAGGAAGAAGTCGCTGAGCCGGGCGAGGTACCAGACGGCCGGGAGCACGAAGAGCAACGCGTCGAAGCGGTCGAGCAACCCGCCGTGCCCCGGGAGGATGCTGCCCATGTCCTTGATGCCCAGGTCGCGCTTGACGATGGACTCGGCCAGGTCGCCGAGCGGCGCCACCAGCGCCACCAGCACGCCCAGCTTCAGCCCCTCCTGCCAGTCGTCGAAGGGCGCCACGCCGACCGCCGCGAACACCACCGCAGCCACCACGGCCACCACCATGCCGCCGGCCAGGCCCTCGATCGTCTTGTTGGGACTGGCGGCCGACAGCGGCCGCGACCCGGCGCTGCGGCCGACGAACAAGGCCCCGACGTCGTAGCCGATCGTGGGGATCAGTGCGGCCAGCAGCAACGCCACGCCGTTGCCCGCCGGGTCGGCCAGCAGCAGCCCGGCGTAGGCGCCGAACAGGCCGATCCACCCGACACCGAGCAACGTCACGCCGACGTTCGCCACCGGCCGGTCGCCGCCCGCCCCGACCAGGTACCACAGGAAGCTCACGGCCACGGCCAGCACCAGCACCAGCGGCAGCGCGCCCTCGCCGTAGTTGTAGCCGGCGATGGCCAGCCCGGCGACGGCCGCCACGCCGACGGGCATCGGCGCCTCGAACCCCGCCGTGTTGACGGCCACGAAGTACTCGTAGGCCGCGTAGGCCAGCACCGGCACGGCGACGAGCATGCCGCCCAGCGGTCCCAGCACCTTGAACAGACCCAGCGCCACCGCGGCGAACGCCACGGCCACCACCACCGCCGACCGCAGGTCGCGGTCCGACGACCGCCGTGCGCCCCGGCGGGACGGCCGCGGCGGGGGCACCATCCCGCCCCGGGGCTCGGGGTACCCCGCCACCCCCTCGTCGTAGGCCTCGTCCTCGTACAGCTCGTCCGCGTAGGTCTCGTCGTAGTCGTCGGCGTACGTGTCGTCGCTGTAGCCGTCGTCGTAGCCGGGCCCGGGGACCTCCGGCTCCGGCGGCGGCCCGGGCGCCCCCGGATCGAACACCGAGCGGCCGGGCGCCGGGTCGACGCCCTCGTCGAAGGTCACCGGCGTGCCCTGCATCGGCCGGCGCCTGCCCGGCGGCGGGGACTGCGGCGGCTGCTGCGGGTCGGGCCACCCGCCCGGGCCCGACGGGCCCTGCCCGCCCGGGGGCGGAGCGGCATGCTGCGCCCGGCGCGGGGCCGGCTCGTCGCGCCAGCGTGGGTCGGCGTCGACCCCCGACCACGGGTCGCCGACCTGGCGGGGATCGCGACGGCTCATGTTCGGGACCTCCTCGGCAGCCGACCCGGACCAGTGCGACAGCTCCGGCGCCTCCTCCCGCCGCACGACGGGGACCACCGGCGGGCGCTCGATCGAGTTGGGGTCGTCGTAGGAGTTGAGCGGGAAGCGCAACGCGGGCCGCGGGCCCTCGTGCGGGGGCTGCACCGGACGGTCACCGAAGCGGGGCTGGTCGTCGGCCAGGCGCCGGCGGATGTCGTCACGCTCCAGCGCCTCGGCCGCCTCGTCCGCACCCAGCAGCCGCACGCCCTCCGTGGGATCACGGTGACGCTTGTCGCGGCGGTCATCCCAATCGGTCACGTCGTCTTCCTCTCATCGGGCCCACCCCCACGTACGACCTTGCTCCCATCCTGTACGAGCCACCACACCCGGTGGTGGCTCTGGATGGGCCGATCAGACCTCCAGGAGCTCGTGCTCCTTGTGCTGGAGCGCCAGATCGACCTCGGCCTCCAGCTCATGGGTGAGCTTGTCGAGCTCCTTCTCGGCCCACGTCAGGTCGTCGGCCGAGATCTCGCCGTCCTTCTCCAACGACTCCAGATCGTGCCGGGCGCTGCGGCGGACGTGCCGGATGCGGACCCGCCCGTCCTCCGCCATCGCCTTCACCACGCGCACCAGCTCCTTGCGGCGCTCCTCGGTCAACGGCGGGAAGTTCAGGCGGATGACCTGACCGTCGTTGCTGGGCGAGAGCCCGAGGTTGCTCTGCTGGATCGCCTTCTCGATGGCGCCCATCGCCCCCTTGTCGTAGGGGCTGATCACCAGCATCCGGGCCTCGGGCACCGTGAAGCCGGCGATCTGCTGCAACGGCACCTCGGTGCCGTAGTAGTCGACGGGGAGCTTCTCGACCAGCGCCGGCGCCGCCCGCCCGGTCCGCACGCCGGTGAACTCCGCACGGGCGTGGGCGACCGCCTTGGCCATCTTGTCGCGGGCATCGTCGAGGACCATCGAGATCATGTCGTCGTCGGGCACGGGGTGCTCCTGGGTCGAAGGCGGCGAGCGTGGCGGGAACCTGGCGGTCCGCGGCGGCCTGCGCCGTCCGCTAGTGGATCAGCGTACCGATCGCCCGGCCCCCGACGATGGACCGGATGTTCCCCTTGCCCAGCAGGTCGAACACGACGATCGGCAGCTTGTTGTCCATGCACAGGGAGATGGCGGTCGAGTCCATGGCCTTCAGTCCCCGGTTGAGCACGTCGAGGTAGCTGACCTCGTCGAGCTTGGTGGCGTCGGGCACGCTGCGGGGGTCGGCGGTGTACAGCCCGTCGACCCCGGAGTGCGTGCCCCGCAGCATCACGTCCGCCTCGATCTCGACGGCACGGAGCGCGGCGGCGGTGTCGGTCGTGAAGAACGGGTTGCCGGTGCCGCCGGCGAAGATCACGACCCGCCCCTTCTCCAGGTGCCGGATGGCGCGCCGCCGGATGTAGGGCTCGGCCACCTGGGCCATGTGGATGGCCGTCTGCACCCGGGTGGGCTGGCCCAGGCGCTCCAGGGTGTCCTGCAGCGCCAGGGCGTTGATGACGGTCGCCAGCATGCCCATGTAGTCGGCCTGGGCGCGGTCCATGCCGGCGCCCGCACCGGTCATGCCCCGCCAGATGTTGCCTCCGCCGACCACGACGGCCACGTCGACCCCGGCGTCGCGGACGTCGGCGATCTCCGTGGCGATGAACTCCGCGAACTGGCCGTCGATGCCGTAGCCGATCGTGCCGGCGAAGGCCTCGCCCGACAGCTTCAGCAGGATGCGCCGGTACTTGCTCACGTGCCGACCTCCCGGTCGTGGTGGGAGGGGCGAGGCGACGGAGCGTGCACCGGCGTCGTCCTCAGCCGCCGATGAAGAGCTGGGCGAAGCACACGATCTCGGCGCCGCCGCTGTCGGCCAGCTGGGCGACCGTCTGCTTCTCGTCGCGCACGAACGGCTGCTCGAGGAGCACCCGCTCCTTATACCACCCGTTGAGCCGTCCCTCGACGATCTTGGGCCAGGCAGGCTCGGGCTTGCCCTCGGCCTTGGTGATGTTCAGCAGCGTCTCGCGCTCCTCGGCGACGATGTCCGCCGGCACCTCGTCACGGTTGAGGTACTGGGGCTTGGCGAAGGCGACGTGCACGGCGATGTCGTGCGCCAGGTCCTTGCTGCCGCCCGAGAGCACCACGACCACGCCGTTCACGCCGCGGCCGTCCTGGCGGTGCAGGTAGGTGTCGACGTGCTGGCCCTCGGCCAGCTTGATCTGGACGGCGCGGCCGACCTCGATGTTCTCCTTGAGCGTGACCTTGAGGTCGTCGATGGCCTCGCCGTGGTCGGCCACGGCGCCCTCGCCACGGGCGGCCACCGAGTCGGCCAGCTCCTGGGTGAGGTGGATGAAGTTGTCGGACTTGGCCACGAAGTCGGTCTCGCACTTGAGCTCGACGAGGCCGACCGTGCCGACGTTGGTAGCGATGGCGATGGCGCCCTGGGCGTTCTCGCGGCCCGCCCGGTCGTCGGCCTTGGCCAGGCCCTTCTCGCGCAACAGCTTGCGGGCTGCGTCCATGTCGCCGTCGGTCTCGGTGAGGGCCTTCTTGGCGTCCATCATCCCGGCGCCGGTGGCCTGGCGCAGCACTTGGACGTCCTTGGCGGTGAAGTCGGCCATCGGGGCTCAGGGCTCCTGGGTCTCAGTGGTGGTCTCGGCGGGGGCGGCGGGCGCCTCGGCGGCGGGCACTTCGGCGGCGGGTGCGTCGGCGGCGGGTGCGTCGGGGGCGGGCACTTCGGGGGCGGGCACGTCGGCGGCGGGTGCGTCGGGGGCGGCCTCGGTGGCCGGCGCCTCGGCGGTGGGACGGGCGCCGGCGGCGACCCGGGCCTCGCGCTGGCGCGACTCGAGCAGCGCCAGGCGCCGGGCCTCGGCCTGCTCGACGGCGACCCGCTGCCGGTCGTCGACCGACCGGGGCGCGACAGGCGACCGCAGCGACGCCATGTGCTTGCCCTCGATGACGGCGTCGGCGATCACCCGGCACAGCAGCGTGCCCGAGCGGATGGCGTCGTCGTTGCCCGGGATCACGTAGTCGATGACGTCGGGATCGCAGTTCGTGTCGACCACCGCCACCACCGGGAGGCCCAGCTTGTTGGCCTCGGTGACCGCGATGTGCTCCTTCTTGGTGTCGAGCACGAACACAGCCTGGGGCAGCTTGTCCATGTGGCGGATGCCGCCGAGGTACCGCTCGAGCTTGTCCAGCTCCCGGGTCTTCAGCAGCGCTTCCTTCTTGGGCATGGCGGCGAACTCGCCCGAGTCGCGCTGGCGCTCCAGGTCGAGCATCTTCGCGACCCGCTTGTTCATCGTCTGGTAGTTGGTGAGCATCCCGCCCAGCCAGCGCTCGTTGATGAACGGCATGCCGCACTTCTCGGAGTACTGCTCGATCGGGTCCTGCGCCTGCTTCTTGGTGCCGATGAACAGCACGCTGCCGCCCTTGGCGGTGATGTCGCGGACGAAGGTGTAGGCGGTCTCGATGCGGGAGAGCGTCTGCTCGAGGTCGATGATGTAGATGCCGTTGCGCTCACCGAAGATGAACCGCTTCATCTTCGGGTTCCAGCGCCGGG
>DASSGC010000519.1:0-12973 GCA_035693765.1 Acidimicrobiales bacterium | reverse complement strand
CGCACGCCATGGGTGCGCCGCGGGCGGCCGGGTCGGCGGCCAGGTGGTCGAGCAGGGCCACGAGGTCGGACTCCACCATCGCGTCGGTGACGCCGCCGGCCATCTCGCGGAACCGCCTGCTCGCCTCGGCGTCGAGGTCCCCGGCGATGAGCCGGGCCACGTCGACGGTGAGGAACGAGCCGTGACGGTGGTAGCGGTCGGGGGCCGCGACCAGGTACCCGGCGCGGGCGAACACCAGCAGCGCCTGGCGGATGCCGTCGTCGAGGCCGGGGCCGTGGTGGAACAGCACCACGACGGGGAACGGGCCGTCGCCGTCGGGCCGGACCACGACCACCCCCATGTCGCCGTCGGGCGTGGCGACGGTGCGGGCCTCGTCGATCATGTGCGCAGTCCCCCTCGCTCCCGCGGGACGGACCCTAACACACGCCTTCCGTTGACGACCGACAGGTCTTCTGTCACATGTCCGCATCCGGGTGCACCGGTCCGCCGGCCTGCCGGAGCCACGTCGAGCGGGTGGCGTCGTCCGACGGGAACAGCGCCTCCAACCGCACCTCCTGCGCCGTGACATCGACCGGGGTGCCGATCGTGGACACCACCGAGAAGAACCGCAGCACGTCCCCGTCCAGCCGGAAGGCGATGTCGATCACCGGCACCGGCGCCGCCACCTCGGTGCCCGGCCGGGCCAGCAGCCGGGCGACCTCCGGCCGCGCCCGCAGCTCCGACACCAGGGCCGCCGTCGCCGGGTCGAGCACCCCGCCCACCGCCTCCCGGCGGGCCCGGTCCAGCAGGGCCGGCACCACCTCCGGCCAGTTGGCCACCGCGTCGCGCACCGGCCCCGGCTCGATCATCAGCCGCAACAGGTTGGCCGGCTCCGGCAGCGGCGCGGGCGCCAGCAGCCGGCCGAACAGCGACCCGGCCCCGGTGTTGGCCCGCACGACGTCCCACCCCCGGTCCATCACGACCGCGGGGAACGGCTCGTGCTGGGCGAGCAGCGCGCCCAGCGCCGCCTCGACCCGGTCGAGCTCGGGCGCCCCGAACGCGGCGGCGGTGTACCGGGGTGCGTAGCCGGCCGCCACGAGCAGGTCGTTGCGCTCCCGCAGCGGCACGTCCAGCGCCCGGGCCAGGCGTTGCACCATCTCCCGACTGGGCCGCGACCGCCCCGTCTCCACGAAGCTCACGTAGCGCGGTGTCGTCATGGCCTCCGAGGCCAGCGCGAGCTGGCTCATGCCCCGCACACCCCGCCAGTAGCGGAGGACGTCGCCGAGGGCGACCGGCCCGTGGCTCGACATCTCCGGCGCTGACACGCCAGGCACCCTACGGGCCGCCCGCGCGCCCGTCCCTTCCCTGCGGGGGAATCGTCGGGCTGCCCACCCGGCGCGAACCTGCCCCGGCAACCCCAGACACGACTCCGAGGAGGAGCCGCCATGGACCTCACCGTCCACACCCCCGAGGACGCGCCCGGCGGCGCGCGTCCCGTCCTGCAGGGCATCGCCGACGACCTGGGCTTCGTGCCCAACATGGCCGGCGCCGTCGCCAACTCCCCCGTGCTCCTGGCCGGGTTCGACGGGCTCCGGCGGGCCGTCGGGAGCGGCGGCCTCGATCCCGTGCTGCGCGAGGTGGCCGGGCTCGCCGTCGGCGTCGCCGTCGACAACGCCTACGGCGTCGCCTTCCACTCGACGGTGCTCGGCAGCCTGGGCGTCGACGAGGCCGACATCGCGGCCATGCGCGCGGGCGAGCCCGGTGACGACGCGTCCCGGGCGGCCGTCTACGAGCTGGCCCGGCGCGTCGTCCTCGACCGCGGCAAGGTCGACGACGACGTCGTCACCCGGGCCACGACGGCCGGGCTGTCGACCGAGGACGTGCTCGAGGTCGTCGCCGAGTGCGTGTTCGCGTCGCTGGTCGGCGTCGTCGACAACCTCGCCGGCCGGGTCGAGCTGGACGCGTTCCTGTCCCCCCGGGCCTGGGCGGGCCCGGCCCGGGTCTGACCGGCAACCACCCCTGCCGGCGCACCCGTTCCCGGTCGCGTCACGGTGCTCCGGCACCCTGGCGCGGCCGGGGCGCGCTCTCACTCGGTGGCCGGCCGTCGGTGCCATGCTCGGGGCGTGACCCCCACCGCCATCACCGTCGAACCGATCGGCCACGTGGCCACGACCGCACCGGCAGGCCCGCTCCCCCGCCAGGCGTCGGAGGCCCCGGAGGCCACCGGTCGGGTCGTCCTGCGCACCGACCTCGTGCCGGGCCTGCTCGGCCTGCGCGCCTACCGCCACCTGTGGCTGGTCACCTGGCTGCACGACCAGCCGGCGGCGCCTCGCGACACCCCGCTGCGGCTGGTGCCCTCGGGCACCGCCACCGGCGACCGCGAGCAGGGCGTGTTCGCCTCGCGGTCGCCGCACCGGCCCAACCCGATCGGGCTCAGCCTCGTGCGCAACCTGGGGGTCGACGGCAACGTCGTCACCTTCGCCGGGGTCGACCTGCTGGACGGCACCCCCGTCCTGGACATCAAGCCCTGGTTCGCGGACTGCGACGTGCCCGCCACCGGCGACTAGGAGAACGGCGCACGAGGATTCCGGGCACCCTCCCGGGGACGCATCGGGAAGATTCCCGGGTGCGGCGGCCCCCCCGCCCGGACCGCACTGGGTGGCCGACGCCGACACTCCGGGTGGATGCCCGTTCACGGAAACGGGCGCGCCGTGCATCGTTCTCCTGTCAACACCTGGCGGAACAGAGGAGAACGACATGGCGGAGCATCGGCGAATGCGCGCGCTCGCAGCGCTCGCCGCGGTCGGCGCACTGGCGCTCGGGGCCTGCGGCGGAGGCGGGGACGGGACGGCGGCGGAGGGGGTGGAGGATGCGCTCGGCGGCATCGACAGCGGCGACGCCGTCACCACCACGGAGGAGGCTCCCGCCCGGGAGCCGGAGCTGACGCCGGTCGACCTCGACCTCCCCCGCGAGGTCACCTACGGCGCCGCGGTCTGGGCGGTGGACGAGGTGACCTACCGGAGCGGGGGCACCGACGAGCTCGGCATCGAGCTGCCCCCGGCGGTGATCGTCGGGTTCACGGTGGCCAACACCGGCGAGGGTGCGGTCGACCTCGACGTGACCGGGGACGCCCTGTCGCTCCTCGACGCCGACGCGTTCCGCATCGCCCCCGACGACGAGAACCCCGGATTGACGGGCACGGTGGCGGCCGGTGGCCGGTCGGACTTCGAGGTCGTGTTCGGCCTGGAGGACGAGATCGAGCCGGACGACCTCGCCGACTACACCGTCGAGATCGGCAGCGAGGGCTTCGAGCCCGCGCCGGTCCCGCTCGGCGGCACGCAGCCGGTGCCGGCCTACCCCGTCACGGTCACCATGCCGGCCTCGGTTGACGGTCTGGTGCTGTCCAGCGTGTCGGGGCAGCGGGGCGCCGCCACGTTGCGGTCGATCCAGGGCACGGTCACCCTCGACCACGGCCCCGAGCGGGCGCCCGAGGGCAGCCGCTTCCTCACGGTGAACGGCGAGGTCGCGTTCTTCGAGGGGTCGCAGAACTACCTGGACGAGGACGACCTCGGCGTTGCGATCGACGGTCTCGTGGTCGAACAGGAGGCGGCCACGACCCCGCCCGGGGCCACCGACCTGCCGGCCGGGAGCACGGTCGCCGCGACCTGGACGTTCGTCATCCCCGAGACCGGCACGGCCGGGGTGCTGCGCTTCGGCAAGGACGCCGAGGCGCAGGCCAAGGGCGGGGAGTTCTCCCTGCCTCCGCTGCCCTGACCGGCCCGATCGGCCGTGGCCGCGGGCGGACAGGCCCAGGGTCGGGGGGCGGCACCGCCACGGTCGGCGGTGCCGCCCCCGACCTGCCCGCGACGACGGGGGCGCCGGCCCGTTCCTGACGGCGGACCTGGACAGCGCGGCCCGGCGGGCGTGACCGCGCGCTCCCGAGCGGTCAGACTGCCCGGATGGGGGGCATCTGGGAACGGCGGGCGGTGCTGCGGGCTCTCGGGCTCGGCACCGCGGGGCTCTCGCTCGGGGGCCTGGGACTCGTGGCGGGCTGCGGGGGCGACGGCGACGACCGGGCCGGCGGTCACGGCACGGGCCGCCGCGGCGCCACCGGCCCGGACCCGGCGGTCCGGCCGTACGACCCCGACCGCCCCTACTGGGAGCAGGGCAACTTCGCCGCCGTCACCACCGAGGAGACCGTCACCGACCTCGCGGTGACCGGCACCATCCCGGGCGAGCTGTCCGGGCTGTTCGTCCGCAACGGCTCGAACCCGCCCACCGGCACGTCCCTGCACTGGTTCCTCGGCGACGGCATGGTCCACGGCGTGCGGCTGGAGGGCGGCAAGGCCGCGTGGTACCGCAACCGCTACGTCCGCACCCCGCTGGCCGAGGCCGGCAAGGACCTGCTCACCTTCGGCGGCCCGCCCGGGAAGGCCAACAACCAGAGCAACGTCTCCGCCGTCCACCACGCCGGCAAGCTGCTGACCCTCGGCGAGGTGGGCTGGCCGTTCGAGCTGTCGACCGCCGACCTGTCGACCGTGGGGCCGTGGGACTTCGCCGGCCGGCTCGGCGAGACCATGACCGCCCACCCCAAGATCGACCCCGGCACGGGACGCCTCCACTTCTTCGGCTACGAGCTCCTCCGGCCGGCCCTCACCTACTACGCCGCCGACCCGGCCGGCCGCGTCGACGTGGTCAGCCCGATCGCGGTCGACGCCACCTCGATGATCCACGACTTCGCGATCACCGACCGGGACGCGGTGTTCTGGATCGGCCCGGTGCTGTTCGGCGGCGATCCGGGCAACCCCTATCCCGACATCCCGGTCCACTGGGACCCCACCGGCCCGTGCCGGGTGGGGGTCATGCCGCTCGACGGCGGCGGCGACACGATCCGCTGGGTGGACGTGCCGCCGTGCTTCGTGTTCCACGGGCTCGCCGCCCACCGCGACGGTGACGACGTGGTGCTGCGGGTCCACCGGCTGGCGGAGGCGTTCGGCCGGCAGGGCGACCTGGTGCCGTCCTTCCTCACCGAGTGGCGCATCGGCACCGGCGGCCCGGCGCTCACCTTCGCCGAGCGCCGGCTCAGCGACCGGCCGATGGACCTGCCCGCCCACGACCGCCGCCACACCGGCCGGGAGGTCCGCCACGGCTGGTGCACGACCACCACGCCCGCCGACGCCGAGCACGGCTTCGAGCTGCTCGGCATCTGCCACGTCGACCTGCGCACCGGCGACGAGGACGTGTGGGACCCCGGCGACGGCCTGCGGGGCGGCGAGCCCGTGTTCGTCCCGGGCGGGGACCGGGAGGGCGAGGGCTGGCTGCTGACCTACGTGTGGGACCGCACGACCGACCGCTCCGCCCTGGCGGTGTTCGACGCCGGCGCGGTGGCGGACGGGCCGGTGGGGCGGGTGGAGCTGCCGGTGCGGGTGCCGTTCGGCTTCCACGGCCTGTGGGTGGACGAGGCCCGGCTGTAGCGGCGCGGCGCGAACCGGCGTCCCTCCGCGCTGATGGCGCGCGAGATCGCCGCCAGAACGGGCGGGCACGGACCGCCGGGCGCTGAGCGACCGCCTCCAATCGCCGGGTGCGTGACGGTCGTATTTCGTGCCGGAGGGCCGATGAGTCTGGAAGGTGGCGGGCGTCTGATCGGGTATGGCCGAGGTGTTCGCGACCGGAATTCAGATGGGCGAGTCCCCGCGGTGGCACGACGACCGGTTCTGGATGTGCGATTGGATGGCCGGTGAGGTGCTGGTCTTCCACGCAGACGGGACCCGCGACGTTGTGGCGCGGGTGGAAGGGATGCCGTTCTCGATCGACTGGCTTCCCGACGGTCGGCTCGTCGCCACCACCCCGAGAGGGTTGGTGGCAGGGCCGGACCTGGAGCCGTATGGCGCAAGCGGGCAGCCCTTCAACGAAGTCGTCGTGGACGCCGCCGGCCGGGCGTGGGTGGACATGCCGGGCTCGATGCCGTGGGAGGAACCCAAGCCGGGGAGCGTGACCGTCGTGGCGCCCGACGGGAGCAGCCACCAAGTCGCTGACGACGTGTGGTTCCCGAACGGGATGGTCGTCCTCGGCGAGGACACGCTCGTGGTCGCCGAGTCGCACGCGGACCGGCTGACCGCCTGGACGATCACGGATTCCGGTGAGCTGGTAGACCGGCGCGTCTGGGCCGACCTCGGACCGGGTTCGGCTCCGGACGGCATCTGCGCGGACGCCGACGGGGCCATTTGGTACGCCAGCGTTCCCGGACAGCGCTGCACCCGAGTCACCGAAGGCGGCGAGGTGCTGGACACCGTCATGGCCGACCGCGGCTGCTTCTCGTGCATGCTCGGGGGCGACGACGGCTGCACGCTGTACATCGTGGCCAACCACTGGAGCGACGGCGGCGCCTCGGACGGTGTCGTCCTGGTCCACCCGGTCGCCGTACCGCACGCCGGGCGACCCTGAGAAGCCCCACCACCGTCCGGAGGCCACACACCGCCCCCGAACGCCGGGTAGCTGTCGTGGAGGCGCCTCGGCCTCGGCGGCGCGACTGAAGCCGGACCGCGTTCCCACCAGGAGCCGGCGGTTCCGGGCGGCATCGACTTGCCGGCCCACCGGTCGCAGCGGCGACCGCTACCGGTGCGGGGCCACACGGGATTATCCCGCGGCGCGCCGGGCACCCGTCACCTACGCTCGTCCGCAGCCGGGCCAGGCCCGGCGTCGAGCCTGATGCCGAGTCGCGAGGAGGTCGGACACGTGACAACCACGACCCTCCACCCCCGCGGCTCCGCGCCCGCACACCGGCCCGCCTGACCGGCCACCGGCCGTCCACCGGGCGCCCTGCGAGCCGCCGGGGTCATCCACCCCGACCGCACCGCATCCCTGGAGGACCCGTGCACCAGCACGATCCCGAGCGCGCCGCCCCGGCGTGGCTCACCGCAGGCGGCACCGACGACGAGGTGCTCGGCCTGCTCAAGACCGGCAAGGAGGCCGAGGTGTTCGTGGTCGAGCGGCGCACGCTCGACGGGCGCCACGCCGCCGTCCTGGCCCACAAGCGCTACCGGCCGACCCGGGTGACCACCAAGGGCGCGCTGGAGGCCGAGGGGTTCAGCCGGGCCCGCACCTTCACCGACGACGCCGCCTACCGGGCCGGCCGCACGTTCGCGGTGAGCCGCGACCGCAGGGCGGTGGCGCGCCGGTCGGCGTACGGCCGCCGCGTCCTGGCCGAGGGCTGGTCCCGCGACGAGTTCGACGCCCTCTCCCGGGCCCACCGGGCCGGGGTGACCGTGCCCTACCCGGTCGAGTTCACCGGCGACGGCACGCTCATGCAGTTCGTCGGCGACGGCGGCGTGGCGGCTCCCCGCCTGGTGGCCGCCCGGTTGACGCCGCCCGAGCTGGCCACCGCCCACGCCCAGGTGATGGACGACCTGGCCGCCCTGACCCGCATCGGCCTGGTCCACGCCGACCTGTCGCCCTACAACCTGCTCTGGTGGCGGGGCCGGGCCTGGATCATCGACTTCCCCCAGGCGGTCGACCTGGTGGTCAACCCCAACGGCTTCGACATGCTGCACCACGACGTGACGACCGTGTGCGGCTGGTTCGCCCGCAAGGGCGTGGCCTGTGACGGCGAGGCCACCTTCGCCGCCCTGCTGGCCGAGGCCTGGTGACGGTGGCGTAGCGGGTCAGCCCGTGGGGTCGCCCGAGGGCGTGACGAAGTCGCCCAGTCGGTCGGGCCGCTGCACCGCAACCCGCCGGCGCGGCGCGGGCGCCGTCAGCTCTTGCCGACCATGGCGCAGATGCCGCCGATGAGCGCGAGCACGAGGCCGAGGATGACGAGGATGATGCCGACGCCGACGGAGATGCCCGCGTTGCCGACCGTGAACGCGAACACGATCATCACCAGCAACCCGAACCCCGCGGTCAGGCGAGTGAGGAGGCCCCGCCGGCTGGCCAGCCCGAGCAGCACGAACACGGCGAGCACCAGCGGCAGCAGACCGACCGACACGAACACCGAGTCCACCCCGCTGGGCGGCGCGGGGGTCTCGGCCTGGAACACGGTCTCGACGTAGTTCTCGTAGGTCAGCTCGGTGCCGGCGGTGTCGGGGTACCACTCGGCGAACGCGCCGACCACCATCAGCAGGGCCCCGAGCAGGGTGAAGAGCACCCGCATCAGGACGATCCAGCCGGGCCCGAACGGCGGCAGGGGTGGCTTGTGGACGAGTTGCGCGTCCATGCTGCGGGGCGCGTCCCAGCCCAGCTGGACCACGACCCGGAACGGGTAGGTCATCGGCCGGCCGGAGATCTCGGTGTCGCGCGGCCGGGCGTGGACCGCGACCGCGGCCCGTGCCCCCGGGGGCAGTGTCAGGGCCGGCTGCGAGATGCGGAAGGCCAGCGCCCTGCGGTCGTCGCCCGCCTCGATGCGGGCGGTCACCGGGGCGTTGCCCCGGTTCTCGAGGCCGACCTGGTAGGTGCCGGAGCGGCCCTCGGCGATCGGGGGCGCCAGCGCCGTGGCCACGTCGTTGTACGGCGCCACCGTGATGGTGCCGTCGGCGAAGGCCATGACCCGCGCGTCCTCGCCGGAGGTGACGAGCAACCGGAAGGGCCGGGTCCCGGCCACGACGTCGGGCCGCCGCGGCGGCGTGAACGTCACCTCGATCGAGCCCTCGGCCGCGGGGACGAGGTTGATGGTCGGCGGGTCGGCCTGCGCCCACCGCTCGGCGTCGCCCAGCACCCTGACGGCGTAGCGGTCGACGATCCGGCCCGTGTTCCGCACCGTGATGGCGCACCCGACGGCGGCCCCCGGATCGACGCTCAGCTCGCGCTCATCCAGTTGCACCGTCAAGCCGACCTCGGGCTTGCCCGCGCGGCCGGGCCCGCTGGACCCCCATCCCGAGCCCGGCGGCGGCGGTGGCGGCGGTGCCGGGATGGGGATCATCTCGGTGGCCTGCTGCTCGCCCGACCACTCCAGGAAGGCACCGCACTCGAGGTTCGCGCAGAACGTGGTCCCCGACGGGTTGTGATGGCCACATTCTCTGCAGATGATCATGCGACCTCGACCACGCCTTGCGATCCCGCCCGAACGCAGGGGAGTGTACCGACCGCCCCGTGCCGGTGGCGGCGCAGTCCGTCAGCCGGCGGCGCCGTCCCCGCAGGCGGGGCCCGGCTCGTCACCGGGGCCGGGCCCCTCGGCATGCCGGGGTGCGGGACCGGGTGCGGGACCGGGTGCGGGACCGGGTGCGGGACGGCCGACGAGATCGTCGACGAGGTCGGAGACGGCCTGGACCAGTTCGTCCGAGACCGTCTCCGACCCGTCCGGAGCGGTGGGGTCGAGTGGGGAGCCCCCGGCCCCGACGGTCCGGCGTCGCCGCCGGTCACGCTCGCTCACCCGGGCACCGTACGGTGCCCCACGCCTGCGGTCGTCAGTAGCGGCTACGTACCCGCAGCTGCCTACGGCCCCGACTCGGCGCCGCGCCCCGGCGAGATGCCGAGGGCGGTGGCGAGCTGGTGGCGGCCCTCGATCATCAGCTTCTGGTAGACGCGGTAGAGGTGGGTGTCGACCGTCCGCACCGAGAGGTGCAGCGCCGCGGCGATCTCCGGGCTGGTCCGGCCCCGCGCCGCCAGGTGGGCGACCTCGCGCTCGCGGTCGGTCAGTCCCTCCCCCACCGTGACCGGCGGGGCCAGCGCCGGCGAGCTGGGGTGGCCGCACCGGTCGAGCAGCTCCTCGACCCGCCGGGCCGAGGTGGCGGCCGGCATCCCCCGGCCCGCCCGCCGGTAGGCGTTCACCGCCGCCCGCAGCGCCTCGGCCGCCAGCAGGTCGGCGCCCTGGTCCTCGAGCTCGGCCGCGGCGGCCGCCAGCGCGTCCGGATCGCCGGCGGCGGCCGCCCGGGCGTGGCGGGCCGCGGTCGGGGCGAACGGGCCGTCGACCTCCGCGGCCAGGCGGTCGAGGGCGGCCATGGCGTCGGCGGGCCGGCCCAGCCGGACCGCAGCATGCAGGGCCTCGACCGCCAGCGGCTTGGCCGTGTGCTCCAGGACCAGCGCGAGGGCCAGGCACCGCTGGGCGGCGTCGCTCGTCTCGCCCTGCGCGGCGAGGAGCCAGGCCCGCGACAGCTCGATGTAGGGCACGACCCTCGCGGCCCGCTGCATGTCGGCCGCGTAGGCGGCATCGGCCGCCGCGATCGCCTCGTCGGCGACGTCGAGGTCGCCGGCGAACGTGGCCGCGCGGGCCCGCATCGCCTCCGCCAGGGGGCGCTGCCCGAACCAGTCGGCCTCGGCCAGCGCCCGCACCGAGCGCTGGAGCTCGGCGAGCGCGGCCCCGGCACGGCCCCGCGCCAGCAGGGCCCCACCCCGGAAGCCGGACACGATCCCCTGCAACGACGGGGGACGCTGCTCGGTTTCGAGGCCCAGGTCGAAGGCGGTGAGCTCGTCGAGCTCGTGCACCCGGCCCGCCCAGTACAGGGCCTGGAACCGGGCCATGCGGAGCTGGATGTCGCCGTAGGGCACCTCCCGGCGGAGGCGGCGGGCGGCGACGTACAGGTCGTCGTCGAGCAGGGCGAGGCCGTCGTCGAGCCGCCCCGCCGCCCCCCGGACCGTGAGGGCCACCGGGGCCGCCCGCAGGCGGACGGTCGGCGGCACGTCGGGCTGCGCCAGCAGCGACTCGGCCAGCTCGCCGGCCTCGGCCAGCCGGAACGAGAACATGAGCATCTGCGCCAGCACCGAGCGGCACTCGGCCTGCCACGCGGGTGTGTCGGCCAGCTCCACGTCGGCCTCGTGCAGCACGGCGAAGGCGTCGGCCGAGCGGTCGAGGTGGAGGAACAGGTTGCTCGCCCGGGCCACGGCCACCCGGGCCACCCGCTCGGCGTCGACCGGCCGCAGCTCGGCCAGCACGGCCTCGGACTCCTCGATGCGGCCCTGGCCGGCGAGGGCGTCGGCGAGCACCAGGCCGGCGTCGGCCCGGCCCGAGCCGCCCGCGGCCAGGGCGAGACGCTCGGCGAGGCGGTGGTCGAGGCGGCCGAGCGCCTCGCGGGCGAGGGCGAGGAGCTGGTCGGGGTCTCCGGGGGCGCCCGACTCGAGCCGCCAGGTCGCGAGCCGCAGGCGGTCGAACCGGTCGAGGCCCTCGACGGCGCGCACCAGGTCGCGCAGGATTCCCCGGCGACGGAGGCGGGGCAGGCCCGCCGCCAGGATCTCGCCGTGCAACGGGTGGGCCACCGGCAGGACCTCGGCACCGGCCGCGCCGACGACCTCGACCAGGGCCCGCGACTCCAGGGCCTCGACGTCGGCCGGGTCGAGTAGGCGCTCGGCGGCCTCCAGCGGCACCTGCTCCCCGACCGCGACGACCTCGAGCGCCGAGCGCCAGCGGGGATCGAGGAGGCGGAGGCGCTCCTCGACGAGGTCGCGCAGGCGCGCCTGGGATCCGTTGCCGGCGAGGCGAACGGGACCGCCGGCGCCGCTGGCCCGCCGCGCCACGGCGGTCGTCACCAGCTCGCGGACGAACAGGGCGTTGCCGCGGCTGAGGCGCCAGATGTCGTCGAGCAGCGAGGCCGGCACGGTGTCGCCCAGCACGGTGAGCACCAGCTCCTCGGTGGCGGCCCGGCTCAGGGGCCCGACGTCGAGGCGTCCGAGCAGCTCGTCCTTCCACAGCGCGACGAGGCCCTGGGGCAGTGGCTCGCCGGTACGGACGCTGAGCAGCACCCGCACCGGCGACTGGGTCAGCGCCAGGTGGATGAGCGCGACCGACACGTCGTCGAGCAGGTGGGCGTCGTCCACGGCGAGGACGAAGACGCCGGGGCCGGGCCGGGCCCGCTCCCGCAGGCGCGACAGCGCCAGGTACAGCAGGTCGTCGTTGTGGTACGCATCGTCGCCGGGGGCGAGCAGGTGGGCGAACGAGCCGAGCGGGATGGCGCGGGCGGCCTCGGTCGCCCGGACCCACTCGACGGTGGCGCCGCCGTCCCGCAGGGCGGTGATGGCCTCGTCGACCAGGCGGGTCTTGCCGACGCCGGCCTCGCCGAACAGCGCGACACCCTGTGGCGCGCCCCGGCGGTGCGCGCTCAGCAGCGAGCACAGCTCGGCGAGCTCGCCTGCCCGCCCCACGAGCGGCCAGCGTGTCAGCACCGCGGCGATGCTACAGACCGGCGACGGGACGGCCCCCACCCGGGGGACGTGCCGCGATACGTAGGTCCTACGGATCCGCGGACCTGCCCGGGTGCGTAGGTTCGATCTCACCCCGTCGAACACTCCTGCTCGACGGCGGCGAGGCAGCGGCCGGCGCAGTCGGAGGAAGGGGCGGGATCCCTCCGGCTGCGCCGCCTGCCCGCCCGGCGCGTGGAGCCGGTCCGCCGTCGCGGCCCGCGTCCGCGCCCTCGCCCGGGCCGTAGAGGCGGGCGTCGCTGCGCTGCACCTCGCCGGGAGCGATGGCGATGCCGTCGATCGTGGCGCTCTGGCCGTGGATGTCGGTGATCCGCACGGTCAGCGGGCCGTCGCCGGGACCGGGGTTCTCGGCCATCCAGAAGTTGTCCTGCGTGTGGACCAGGCTGCGCCAGCCGCCGGCGGTGGCCAGCTCGACGGAGGCGAGCGGGTTGCCGTGGTCGAGCGCCTGGAGTTGCAGCCACCAGCGCGACGAGCCGTCCTTCACCCGGATGCCGATGGTCTCCGCCAGCGGCGGGTCGCGCACCAGGCTGTACGTCACGTCGATCTGCCCGGCGGCGGGGTCGCCGATGCGGGCGAAGGCCTGGCGCGACAGGTCGAGGTGCCCGGGCTGGCACTCGGGGCAGCGGTTGGTGACGACGACCCGCACGGTGCCGCGGGGCCCGGTCACGTCGAGGTAGGCGCCGCAGGCGTCGGCGGTGCCGTACTCGATCTCGGACAGGGCGACGTCGAGGTGGTCGGCCGGCGCGGCGGGGAACGAGCAGTTGCCGCCGTCCACCGAGTCGTAGTGCGTGGCCGTCCCGTCGCCGGGCGTCACCTCGGCGCCGGCCCGGCCCGGGACCGGCCCGGCGACGACCACCGCGGCGGCCACGAC
>DASSGC010000518.1:0-2639 GCA_035693765.1 Acidimicrobiales bacterium | reverse complement strand
GCGAGCGCCGGGCGTCCCAGGACCTCGCACGTCCTGCGGATCTGCTCGGCGGTCACCGCAGCCACGATGAGCCACCCATCCGCAGTCTCGACCGGGCGGATGGCCGACGCCTGCTCGTTCTTCGCCTCGACTGGCGCGAAGTCGACGAACGTGCGGTTGGCCATCACGTCGACGAAGTTGAAGTACGCGGCGGCGTCGAGCAGGGCGAGGTCGATGCGCTCGGCGGTCCCGTTCCGTTCCCGATCGAACAGGGCGGCCACCGTGGCCTGGCAGGCCATGCAGGCGGTGACCTTGTCGACGATGTAGGTGGGAGCGATCGTGGGCGGCGACGATTCCGCCGCTCCGACGTGGGCCTGGATGATGGCATCGAAGACCGGTGCATCCGCCGACGGGCCGAAGCCGGTCACGTACACGCGGATCAGCTGCGGGTACGCCTTCACCAGGGCGTCATCGGCCAGGCCGAGCCGCTCGGCCACCGACGGCCGCCAGTTGCTCACGAGGACGTCTGCGTCCTCCAGCAGCTCGTGGAGCCTGGCGTTGTCCTCGGGATCCTTGAGGTCGAGGACGAGCCCCTGCTTGCCCCGATTGGTGTTGACGAACAGCGGGCTGACCGGCGTGCCGGCGCGCCCGAACCGGCGGAAGGGATCCCCCTTCGGCGGTTCGATCTTGACGACGTCGGCACCGAGATCGGCCAGCATCATGGTCGTGAGCGGGGCGCTCACGTAGTTCGCCAGCTCGATCACCCTGATGCCGGAGAGCGGCCCGGACCGCCCGGGCCCTGCGCTCATCGCTCGTTCTCGAGGAGCGTGGCCGTGGCCAGGCCGCCCCCGCAGCACATGGTCACCAGCGCCCGCCGGGCGCCGGTGCGCTCCAGCTCGTGGATGGCCTTGGTGACGAGCACGCAACCGGTGCTGCCGAGCGCGTGACCCATCGCCATCGCACCGCCGTTGGGGTTGACGCGCCCGTGATCCGGCTTCAGCTCGCGCTGCCATGCGAGCACCACCGACGCGAAGGCCTCGTTGATCTCGATCACGTCGATGTCGTCGATCGACAGCCCGTTGCGCTCCAGGAGCAGGCGGGTCGCCTGGATCGGCTCGGCCAGGTTGAGGGCGGGGTCGCCTGCGACGAGGCACGAGTCCACGACCCGCGCCCTCGGTGTCAGGCCCAGCGCCGAGGCGCGATCGCGGCTCATGACCAGGATTGCGGACGCGGCATCGGCGATCTGGGAGGACGTCCCCGCCGTGTGGATGCCGCCCTCCAGCACCGGCTTCAGCTGCGACAGCCCGTCGAGCGTGGTCTCACGCAGACCCCCGTCCCGATCGACCCGCGTGGTGGCGCCGGTGGGCCGGCCGTCCTCGCCGAGCACGGGCGCGTCCACGGGGACGATCTGGGCGTCGAACCGGTGGTCGGCCCACGCCGCGGCCGCACGATGCTGGGACTCGCAGCCCAGCACATCGACGTCCTCCCGCGTGATGCCCCACCTCTGCGCGATGAGCTCCGCGGCCTCGAACTGGCTGGTGAGCCGGTACCGGGAGAAGTAGCTGCGCGGGATCGCCTTGCCCACCCCGGTCGACAGGCTCGACCCCAGCGGCACCCGGCTCATCACCTCGACCCCGCAGGCGACCGCCACGTCGGCGAGGCCGGCGCCGATCAGGCCATGGGCGAGGGTCAACGACTGCTGCGAGGACCCGCACTGGCTGTCGACCGTCGTCGCGGGAACCCGCATCGGCAGGCCGGCCGTCAGCCACGCGGTCCGGGTCACGTTGTACGACTGCTGGCCGACCTGGCTGATGCACCCCCCGAGGACCTGATCGACCACGTCGGCCTCGATGCCGCTGCGCGCGACGAGCTCGGCCAGCACGGCACCGAGCAGGTCGGCCGAGTGGAAGGTGGAGAGGCCCCCCTGCCGGCGTCCGATCGGCGACCGGATGGCGTCGATGATCACCACATCGCTGTTTCGCTGTGCCGGCTTCATTCCGCTCCTTCTCGACCACCGCGTCTGACACACATGTCACCACTGTAGCGGTCGGTCCAGATGCCGTCACCCGCCATGGACTGCGCGCGCTGCGGGGACCGCCCGACGCTGCGGCTCACCCGGCAGCGGCTGTCTGACCGTGCCGTCGGGCGCGCGCCGGCGCGTGCGCCCGCACAGGGCGTCAGCTGCGGATCACGCCCGGGATATCGTGGTCGACGTCGTCGACGTCGAGGCCGTGGGGCGGGCCCCACCTCCGCGGATGCGCACCGCGCTTCGGCCGAGCAGGCCCCTCTCGATGAGCCCGGCCAGCACCTCGACGACGCGCTCGTCGGAGAGGTCGTAGGCGGTCCCGAAGGCGTAGTCGGGCCCCCGCTCCAGCAGCGCGAGGAGGACGAGGGAGCCGACCCGGACGTCGAAGGGGTAGTCGCGCTCGGTCCGGGCCAGGACGTCGTCGAAGGTGAGGAGGACGGCCTCGGCGGTCCGCACCCCCAGCTCGTCGAGCACGGGGTGTTGCGGGTCCTGCTCGATCAGGGCGCGGAAGCCACCCCGGTACCGTCGATGGAAGGCGAGGTACTCCGTGAGCCAGTGGCGCAGCGCGGCCGGCTCGTCGTCCGCGCCGACCACGCCGGCGAACCGCTCCGCCATCTCCTCGAGCCGGACGGCG
>DASSGC010000517.1:0-7204 GCA_035693765.1 Acidimicrobiales bacterium | reverse complement strand
CGCCCGTCCTCCCGTTTGAAGCTCAGTTCAGTGTAGTGAACCAGAACTTCCGGTTGCACGCCCGGTCAGAGGCCGAGCGGATGGGGCGCTCGCCAGGACCTGCGCGTGGCGATCTGGCGCGGAGCACCGGCTCGACAGCTCGGCCGGCCGGCGATGCGGCACGGTGGCCAGCAGCGACGTGACCCATCCGCGCCGTCTCTCAGGCGAGGAAGGCCCGTGCCACCAGGTCGTGGAGGTCGGACAGCGGGTAGCGCTCCTCGCTGCGTCCCGACATCACCGCCGGGTCGAGCGCCTGGTAGGCCGACATCAGCCCGGAGAACAACCGCGCCAGCACCTGCGGGTCGCCGGGCCGGAACGCCCCACTGCGCTGGCCGCGGGCGAACAGGTCGGCCTGCAGGCCCATCGACTCCTCGTAGTTCGCCGCCGTGGCGGCGTCGACCTCGCGGTCGGCCGAGCTCAGCGTGGCGCTCGAGTAGCGCAGGAACAGCCGGCCGAACCACGGGTGCCGGCGGAAGAAGCCGATCTGGAAGTCGACCAGCGCGTGGAGCTGATCGGCCGGCGGGGCCGCGTCGGGCCGCAGGACCTCCCGCAGGGCAGGCATGAACTCGTCGCCCCGGCGGACGAAGATCTGCCGGAACAGGTCGTCCTTGTTGTCGAAGAACGAGTAGACCGACCCGACCGAGAACTCGGCCAGCTCGGCCACCTCCTTGAGGGTGGCCTCGTGGAAGCCCTTGCGGCCGAAGACCTCCTCGGCGGCGTCGAGGAGCTGGGCGCGGCTGAGGTCCTGGTGCTGGAGCCGCCGCTGCTCGCGCCGGCCCCGCCTGTCCGTGCTCGCTCCCCGTGCCATCCGGGCAAGCCTACGCCCCCTCCGGGCTCGACCGACCGCGCCCCGCGGCCGCCCTGAACCGGCGTTCAATACGTTGTACCCTGCACGACTGTCCGCCCGCTGCGTGCTGACGTGTTGACAGATCGTGCTGCCACGCGGGAGGCTCCGAGGCGGGGGCGGCTCGTCGCCGAGGAGGCGTCCCATGACGGTGTCCCGCAGGTGGTTCCCCCGTCGCCCCCGTGCGTCCCTCGCAGTCGCCACGGCCCTCGCCGCCCTGGCGGCCAGCAGCCTCGGGCCCGCCGCCCCGCCGGCCGCCGCCGCGCCCGGCTGCACTGTCGCCGTCCAGGCCCAGCCCTGGACCGAGGCGCCGGGCCAGGGCGGTTACACCGCCAACCTCACGATCACCAACACCGGCGACCCCGTCACCGGCTGGACGCTCGCCGTCACCCTTCCCGCCGGGCAGAGCTTCACCCAGGGCTGGTCCGCGGCCTGGTCCGGCGGCCCACCCCTGACGGCCACCAACCTCGACTGGAACGGCAACCTCGCCACCGGCGCCTCCACGACCATCGGGTTCAACGGCCGGTGGACCGGCGCGTTCGCGGCGCCCAGCGCGTTCACGCTCGACGGGACGCCGTGCGGGGGCGGCGGCGGCCCCGCCAACCGCCCCCCGACCGTCGCGCTCACCAGCCCCGCCGCCGGCCAGTCGTTCGCCCCCGGCGCCGCGGTGCCGCTGGCGGCCACCGCGGCCGACCCGGACGGCCCGGTGGCCCGGGTCGAGTTCCTGGTCGACGGCGCCCTCGTCGCCACCGACACCACCGCGCCCTACACCGCCGCCGCCACCGGCCTGGCCGCCGGCAGCCACTCGGCCGCCGCCCGCGCCGTGGACACGGCCAGCCCGGCCGCCGCCACCACCTCGCCGGCCGTCAGCTTCACCGTCACCGGCGACCCGGGCCCCGGCCCCGGCGGCAAGGTCGACAACCCCTTCGCCGGCGCCACCGGCTACGTCAACCCGGCCTGGCAGGCCCAGGTCAACCAGGCCGCCGACGCGGCCGGCGGGACGCTCGGGTCGCGCATGCGGGTCGCGGGCCGCCAGTCGACCGCCGTGTGGATGGACCGGATCGGCGCCATCGACCCGCCCGGCTCGGCCATGGGCCTGGCTGACCACCTCGACGCCGCGCGCTTCGAGGACGGCGCCACCGGCCCGTCGCCACTCGCCATCCAGGTGGTGATCTACGACCTGCCCAACCGCGACTGCGCCGCCCTCGCGTCGAACGGCGAGCTGCTCATCGCACAGGACGGCCTGGCCCGCTACCGGACGGAGTACATCGATCCCATCCGGGCCGTGCTCGCCAACCCGCTGTACCGCGACCTGCGGATCGTGCTCGTCATCGAGCCCGACTCCCTCCCCAACCTCGTGACCAACGTCAGCGGGCCCCAGGCCTCGGCCCGCTGCATCGAGGCCCAGCAGACCGGCGCCTACCGCGACGGCGTCCGCTACGCCGTCAGCCAGCTCTCGTCGCTCCCCAACACCCATCTCTACCTCGACATCGCCCACTCCGGGTGGCTCGGCTGGCCCAACAACTTCGACGGCACCCTCGGCGAGTTCGACCGGACGCTGGCCGCCGGTCAGGGCGGGCCCGGGTACGACAAGATCCACGGCTTCGTCACCAACACGGCCAACTACACCCCGCTCGACGAGCCGTTCCTGCCCGACCCGAACCGGCAGGTGGGCAGCGGCCAGCTCCTGTCGTCGACGTTCTACGAGTTCAACCCCCGCTTCGACGAGCGCGACTACGCCACGCACCTCCAGGCCGCGTTCGCGGCGCGGGGCTGCATCGGCTGCGGCATTCTCATCGACACCTCCCGCAACGGCTGGGGCGGGCCCGGACGACCCACGCAGGTCAGCACGTCCACCGACCTGAACACCTACGTGGACCAGAGCCGGGTCGATCGCCGGCCCCACCGGGGCGGCTGGTGCAACCAGGACGGCGCCGGCATCGGCGAGCGGCCCACCGCCGCCACCGGCACCCCCGGCATCGACGCCTTCGTCTGGGTGAAGCCGCCCGGCGAGTCGGACGGCGTGTCGCAGCCCGGCATCGTCGATCCCGACGACCCCGCCAAGGGCTTCGACGCCATGTGCGACCCGACCGCGCAGAACCGCTACAACCCGGCCTTCCCCACCAACGCGCTCCCGGGCGCACCGCACGCCGGGCGCTGGTTCCCCGCCCAGTTCACGATGCTGGTACAGAACGCCTTCCCCGCCCTGCCCACCGCCTGAGCACGTCCCCGCCCGGGGCCGGCGGCGCCTACTCCTCCTCGTCCTCCACCGGCAGGTCGGGCACCAGCCGGAGGGCGGGCGGCCACGACGGCGCCGTGCCGGCCTCGGACGGGGGCGGCCAGGCCTCACCGCCGGCGCCCAGGCGGGCGGCGACGACCGTGCCCGAGCCCGGGGCCGACGTGATGGTCACGGTGCCGCCCACCACGGCGGCCGACGAGCGCATGCTGGCCAGGCCGGGACCCTCCGGCACCTGGGCGGGGTCGAAGCCGACGCCGTCGTCCGCCACCTGGACGGCCACCGTCGTGCCGGCCGTACCGATGCTGACGTCGACCGCCGCCGCCTGGCTGTGGCGCCAGACGTTGTGCAACGCCTCGTGGACGATCTGGAGCACGACGGTTTCCGTCACCCAGTCGAGCACCAGAGACTCGGCCACCTCGACCGTCAGGTGGGGGGTCGGCCCGTCGCCGTAGACCGACGCCAGGTGGGCGGCGATGGGCGTGCCCAGGCGCTCCCTGCTGCGCCGGTCGCCGTCCCGCGAGCGGATCGCGAGCACCAGGTCGCGCAGCGAGTCGGCGTGCCGGCCCAACTCGCCCCGTACCAGCGCCGACGCCTCGGTGACCAGTGGCGAGGCGCCCCTCGGGGCGTAGCCGGCACCCGCCAGCGTGGCGAACGAGGCGGCGGCCGACACCGCCTGCTCGTGGAGCTGGCCCGCGAACCTGCGGCGGTCCTGCACCGACCGTTCGAGCATCTGCGTCAGGAGCCGGCCCCGCTCCTCGGACGCCAGCTCCACCTGCCGGTAGAGGCGCCGGGTCTCGCCGAACGCTGCGAGCTGGCGCAGCGCGGCGAGGACGAAGAGCAGCGTGACGACGCCCAGCGAGAACGCCACGGCCCAGGGCCGCTCGTCGGCCACGTGGGCGGTGGCGGCGAGCAGCGCGCCGATGCCCGCCAGGGCCACCACGGTGGCGAGGCGGGCGCCCCGGACCTGCGCCTGCGGGGGGAGGCGGCTGAGCCCCGGCGGCAGGAACTCGGGCACGTACAGCGGGACCAGGAGGTACATGCTCGCGGTGAGGCTGCTGAGCGCGATGAGCGGCGGCGCCGGGAGCGTGAAGTTCGCCACCCCCTGGGCCATCTGCAGCGAGCTGTTGACCACGCCCACGCAGGTGAGGGCGAGGGCGCAGACCTGGAACGCCCGACGCCCCGGCCCCAGCCGCACGCACAGCACGGTGGTCCAGTAGACGCCGGCGATGGTGAACATCAGCACCAGGGAGCACGGCACGGTGAACCAGGCCTGCTCCGACCGGACGACCGAGGGGCCCCACAGCACCACGAGCGGCGCCGTGACGGCGACGACCGCGGCCACCGCCTCGACGATGTCGACCGAGAGGGCCCGGCGCCCCGACCGGGTGCGCACGAGGATCGCCAGCCCCACGATGTGGGCCAGGCCGCTGATGCCGACGGCCGGCACGCCGAGCACGTTGGCCCACCGCCAGCCCGTGACCAGCCCCACGAGCAGGCCCACCCCGATCAGGAACGTCATGCACAGCCCGGCGTAGAGCATCCGGAAGCCGAGGCGCGCGTCGTCCGGCGCCCGCAGGAGCGTGTACCAGCCCACCACCAGACCCGGCGCGGTGTAGGTGCCCGACGCCAGGTAGACCAGCACGAAGATGTAGGCCTCGGGCGAATGGGCGTAGCTCGACAGCCAGGTCACACCCGGCACGGTGACCGCCACCCAGACCAGTCCCAGGCACCGCAACGAGCGGAACACCACGAGCCCGTCGCCCGCCCGCCCGGCGCTCGGGCGGTGGCGCGGTGCGAGCGCGGCGCCCGATGGGCGCGGCGGCGCCGACGATCGCCGATCCGTCTCGCACATGTGCCTTCCCCCCGTCGGACCGTGCGTACGTGGCGCCGGTCGACCCCTCGACGCCGTCGCCGTCCTGTCTCCCGGGTCGATGTCGGTCCCGGCGCGGGCGCAGCGGTCCCCGTTGACCCTGCAACCCGACGGCGACACCGTGGTCGATATCCCCGGCCCTCTGTCGATGCCCCCGGCCTGTCGACACCCAGGTTCTACCCCCGGCCTGTCGACACCCAGGCCCTACCCAGGCCCTCTATTGACCCAGGCGAAGATTACCGCACACGCCAAGCGGCCGCGCTCGGTAGGCGCTCGCAAACGGAGCGGGACCACCGGCGCGGCCACCGGGCGGCGGCCCCGCGGCCGGGTCCGGGGACCCGGCGCTACGGGGTGCAGGTCGCAGGCAGTGCCTGCCCGGCGAACCGGGCGGCCAGGAAGTCGGCGCTGGCGGCGGTGCCGGCCGTGACGCCGCCGAGGTGGTCGACCGGGTAGCTGGCGTGGACGACCTTCGCCCCCCGACCACACCAGTCGCTCCGCAGCGCGGCGGTCTCGGCGAACGGGATCACCTGGTCGTTGCTGCCGTGGTAGACGAACACGGGCGAGGCCGGGGCCACCGTCCCGATCCGCTGCTGGTCGATGCGGGCCTGCCAGGCCGGCGTCTCGAGCGGGTTGGCGGTGGTCAGGTCGGCGATGTGCCTGCCGGCCCCGAGTGCCAGCCCGTCGCCCAGGCAGACGCCCTCGCCCGTGGTGGCCTGGTCGAACAGCGCCTGCCCCTCGGCGTTGAGGTACGAGGCCAGGTCGAGCTCGTCGTAGGCCGTGTCGAGGCCGAGGGCGGCGAACGCCAGGAACGAGAAGAACTGGTTCCCGGGCCCGTCGAGGTTGGCGCTCACCGCCCGCAGCTCGGACGGGGTCCCGCCGGCGGCCACCCCTCGGATGTCGAGCTCCGGGGCGTAGGTGCCCTCGATCTCGGCGGCCGCGGCCGTGGCCTGCCCGCCCTGCGAGTAGCCGTGGAGGCCGACCGGGCTGGCGGTGCCGACCCCGGAGCCGGGGATGCGCTGGGCGGCCCGCACGATGTCGAGCACCGCGTGGGCCTCGGCGTCCTTCACGATGTAGGTCGGGTTGCCCGGTGTCCCCATGCCCTCGTAGTCGGTGACCGCGACGGCCCAGCCCCGGTCGAGCAGGGCGTTCACGGTCGTCAGCTCGTAGTTCGTGCCGAGCGGCAGCGACTGCGACGGCGCGCACCCGTCGCCGACGCCCTGGGTGCCGGGCGCGAAGCCGACGATCGGCCGGCTGCCGCCGCCGGTCCAGGCGGCGGTCGGGACGTAGAGCGTGCCCGAGACGGCGTTCGCCCCGCCGGTGGCGTCGGTCGAGCGGTACAGGATGGCCTTGCCGGTCACGTCGCTGCGGCCGCCGAGCGGCACGTCGAGGGTGCGGATCACGTCGCCCGGCCGGGCGGGGAGCTGGGCGGGTGGCGTGTAGAACTCCGGGCCCGGCGCCGTGCCGCTGGATCCCGTCGCCGCCAGGCTGGCGGTCAGGCTGTTGTTCGGCCCGGCCGTGAACAGGTTGACGAACGCACCGAAGAACCCGCAGCCCGAGAAGTTCCCGATGGTGTAGGTGCCCGCCAGCGTGGCGGCGCCGAGGGACGGGTCGAGCTGGCCGGCGAGGGCCGCGGCGATCGGCGCGGTGGTGCGGCAGTCGTTGTTGGCGTTGAGCACCGACAGCCCGGCCAGCTTGAACTGCGTGATCTTGATGTCGAACGACAGGTTCGCCGTGACGGACAGGTCGGTGAGGTCGATGGCACCGGTGACCGGGCCCTCGGGCTCGACCTTGATCTCGGTGGTGACCGGGATCAGGCCGAAGGCGTTGAAGGTGAGCGTGCCGGGGGGCAGGGCGATGTCGCCCGTCAGCCCGCCCGTGCCGAGGTCGACCTCACCGGCGAAGGTTCCCTGGGGGAACTCGACGGTCTTGTTGATCAGGCCGCCGACCTGGCTGTCGACGTCGGCGGTCCAGTCCAGCACGATCGGCGCGGCGGACGCCGGCGGCGCGGCGCCGACCGTCCCCACCGCCAGTGCCCCGAGCGCGGTTGCCGCGACGATGCGCGCGCGTCTCCTCAGGCTCAGTCGCATGTCTCATCCCCTCCCGTTGCGAACGAGCGCGCCGTGCGCCCGCCGGCAACCTACCCCCTATTGAATGGTCGGTCAATATTTCAGTATGTTCAGGGGGAGATGGTCAACACACCGGGGTCGCCTAG
>DASSGC010000516.1:0-4983 GCA_035693765.1 Acidimicrobiales bacterium | reverse complement strand
GACCGCCTCGAGCAGGCGCCCCGGCGGCGAGGCATCGTCGCCCTCCAGGGCGAGGAGCGCCGAGGAGAAGCCGCGGTCCATGTTCACGCCGTGGTCCGCGTCCCCGATCGCGGCGTCGAGCTGGGTCAGGTAGTCGCGATGGGCGGCCAGGTCGGCGGCCGTGGCCCGGATCCAGGAGCGGACGAACGAGGCGTCCAGGAGGTGCGCTCCCTGGTCGGTCCCCGTCCCGCCGCGGCGCGGCGCCGAACCGCTCACGGACGCAACCCTGCCCCGGCGCCGGTTCCCTGTCAACAATTGCGGCGCAAGCCGTCGTCCCTGTTCAGTCCAGTCGAACGTCTATCGGTCATCTTGCCCAGGTTTCGAGGGCCGGTTGGATTTGACATGGGTATTCGAACGAGGTTCATTTACCCCGGGTGCCCGCCCGGGCACCGACGAGGGGGTGGTTGGTCGCCATGTTCATGGGCGAAGTGGTTGGCACAGCCGTGCTGATCCTGCTCGGTGACGGGGTGGTCGCCGGTGTCCTGCTCAACAAGTCGAAGGCGCAGAACTCCGGCTGGGTCGTCATCACCTGGGCGTGGGCCATGGCCGTGTTCATGGGCGTGATCGCGAGCATCGCCGTGACCGACGGCGTCGCCCACCTGAACCCCGCGGTCACGCTGGGCTTCTTCGCGGTCGAGTTCGGGGGCATCGACGAGTTCAGCGAGGTGCTCGAGCTGATCGCCGGCGAGTTCGTCGGGGCGTTCATCGGCGCGCTGTTGGTCTGGCTCGCCTACCTGCCGCACTGGCCGGAGACCGAGGACCCGGGGCTCAAGCTGGCCGTCTTCTCGACGGGCCCGGCGATCCGCAACTACGGCATGAACCTGATCACCGAGATCATCGGGACGTTCATGCTGGTGTTCGGCGTCATCGCCCTCGCGCCCCAGGGTATCGGCGGGGGCACCGGCGGCCCGCTCGCCGTTGGCCTGTTGGTCCTGGTCATCGGTATGTCGCTCGGCGGCCCCACGGGGTACGCGATCAACCCGGCTCGAGACCTCGGCCCGCGCATCATGCACTTCATCCTGCCGATCGCCGGCAAGGGTGACTCGGACTGGGGCTACAGCTGGGTGCCGGTCGTCGGACCGATCATCGGCGGCGTGCTTGGCGCGCTCGCAGCGGATTGGCTGCTGACGGCGGTGACGTGGTAGAGGCTCGGGCTTTCCGAACCGAGGGGCCCCGTCGAGTTCGGAGGTGAGAGCACACAGATGAAGAAGCTCATCAACAAGGCGGAGGACGTCGTCCGCGAGGAGCTGCAGGGGATCGAGGCAGCCCACCCGGACCTCGTGAGGGTGCAGTACGACCCGCACGTCGTCGTCCGTGCCGACGCCCCCGTCCAGGGGAAGGTCGGTTTGATCTCGGGCGGCGGGTCGGGGCACGAGCCCATGCACGGCGGCTTCGTCGGCATGGGGATGCTCGATGCCGCGTGTCCGGGCGAGGTCTTCACCTCGCCGACGCCCGACCAGATGCACGAGGCAACGAAGGCCGTCAACGGCGGTGCCGGGGTCGTCCACATCGTGAAGAACTACACGGGCGACGTCATGAACTTCGACATGGCGGCGGAGCTCGCCAGGTCCGAGGGGATCGAGGTCGAGTCCGTGCTCGTGGACGACGACGTCGCCGTTCAGGACAGCCTCTACACGGCCGGCCGGCGAGGCGTCGGCACCACGGTGCTGATGGAGAAGATCGCCGGCGCGGCGGCCGAGGAGCGCAGATCCCTGGCGGACGTGGCCGCCGTCGCCAGGAAGGTGAACGAGCAGGGCCGTTCGATGGGCATGGCGCTCACCTCCTGCATCGTCCCCGCGGCGGGGAAGCCCACGTTCGATCTCGGCGACGACGAGATGGAGATCGGCATCGGCATCCACGGCGAACCGGGCCGTGAGCGGATGAAGATGAAGCCCGTCGCCGAGATCGTCGAGATGATGGCCACCGCCGTGGCCGACGATCTCCCGTACTCGTCGGGCGACAAGGTGCTCGCCTTCGTGAACGGGATGGGTGGCACGCCCCTGATCGAGCTCTACGTCGTCTTCAACGAGCTGAACAAGTTCCTGAAGGGGCGCGGGGTCGAGATCTCGCGCAACCTGATCGGCAACTACATCACCTCGCTGGAGATGCAGGGGTTCTCGATCACGCTCCTGAAGCTGGACGACGACCTCACCGATCTCTGGGACGCGCCGGTGAAGACCGCCGGCATGCGTTGGGGGGTCTGATCGACGAGCGCGATCCCGCCCCCGCGGCTCCGCCGCGGGGGCGGGGTCCCTCGATAGGGGGTGGCAGGTGAGCGTGTCCTTCGACGACGCGGTCCGCTGGGTGCGGTCGTTCGCCGACGTCATCGCGGAGAACAAGGAGTACCTCACCCAGCTCGACTCGGCGATCGGGGACGCAGACCACGGGATCAACATGAACCGTGGCATGCAGGCCGTGCTCGGCAAGGTCGACGGCGTGCCGAACGGCGACATCGGCGGGCTGCTGAAGACGGTCGGGATGACGCTCGTCTCGACCGTCGGGGGCGCCGGTGGTCCGCTCTACGGGACGCTGTTCCTCCAGTTCGGCACGGCCACGGCCGGCAAGGCCGATCTGGAGCCGGCCGACTGGGCGCTCGCGCTGGAGAAGGGTGTCGAGGGCGTGCAGATGCGCGGCAAGGCGGAGCCGGGCGACAAGACGATGGTCGACGCGCTCATCCCCGCGCGGGATGCGTTCCGCAAGGCCGTCGACGAGGGTGAGGCATTCCCCGAAGCCCTCCGACGTTCGGCCGAGGCGGCCGAGGAGGGCATGAAGGCAACCATCCCATGGGTGGCTCGGAAGGGTCGGGCGAGCTACCTGGGCGAACGCAGCGCCGGCCACCAGGACCCGGGCGCCACGTCTTCCTACCTGCTCCTGAAGGCGGCGGCGGATTCCTGGGGCGGCGGATGAAGACGGCCCGACCGGAAAAGGAGGACAGATGGCTGATTACGTAGGCGCCCTGGACCAGGGCACCACCAGCACCAGGTTCATGATCTTCGACCACTCGGGCAAGGTGGTCGGGATCGACCAGAAGGAGCACGAGCAGATCTACCCGAAGCCGGGCTGGGTGGAGCACGACGCGGACGAGATCTGGACGCGCAGCCAGGAGGTCATCAAGGGCGCGCTGGCGAACACGAAGCTGAAGGCGAGCGATCTCGCCGCCGTCGGCATCACGAACCAGCGCGAGACCACCGTGGTGTGGGAGAAGGCCACCGGCAAGCCCGTCCACAACGCGATCGTCTGGCAGGACACCCGGACCGATCAGATCTGCAACGAGCTCGCCAAGGACGGGGGCCAGGACCGGCTTCGCCCGAAGACCGGTCTGCCGCTCGCGACCTACTTCTCGGGGCCGAAGGTCAAGTGGATCCTCGACAACGTCGAGGGTGTGCGGGCCAAGGCCGAGGCCGGCGAGGTCCTGTTCGGCAACATCGACACGTGGTGCATCTGGAACCTGACGGGTGGCCCCGACGGTGGCGCGCACGTCACCGACGTGTCGAACGCCAGCCGGACCATGCTCATGAACCTGGAGACGCTGGATTGGGACGACGAGATCCTCGGCGTCATGGGGATCCCGCGGGCGATGCTGCCCGCCGTCCGTCCCTCGAGCGATGTCTACGGCACGGCCGTCGGCGACCTCGCCGGCATCCCCGTCGCCGGAGACCTCGGCGACCAGCAGGCGGCCCTGTTCGGCCAGACGTGCTTCTCCACCGGTGAGGCGAAGAACACGTACGGGACGGGCTGCTTCATGCTGCTCAACACGGGCACCTCGCCCGTGCCGTCGAAGAGTGGTCTGCTCACGACGCTCGGCTACAAGATCGGCGACCAGCCAGCCGTGTACTGCCTGGAGGGCTCGATCGCCATCACCGGAGCGCTCGTGCAGTGGCTGCGCGACAACCTCGGGATGATCGAGAAGTCCGAGGACATCGAGGCCCTCGCCGCAACGGTCGAGGACAACGGCGGGATCTACTTCGTTCCCGCCTTCTCGGGCCTGTTCGCCCCGTACTGGAAGAACGACGCTCGCGGCGTCATCGCGGGCATGACCCGGTACGTCAACAAGGGGCACATCGCCCGGGCCACCCTCGAGGCGACGGCCTGGCAGACCCGTGAGGTGCTGGACGCGATGAACGCCGACTCCGGCGTCGCGCTGACGGCGCTCAAGGTCGACGGCGGCATGGTCTACAACGAGCTCCTCATGCAGTTCCAGGCCGACGTCCTCGGCGTGCCGGTGATCCGGCCGACGGTCGCGGAGACGACCGCGCTCGGCGCCGCCTACGCCGCGGGACTCGCGGTCGGGTTCTGGAAGGAGGTCGAGGACCTGCGGGCCAACTGGGGCAAGGACAAGGAGTGGGACCCCAAGATGGCCAAGGAGGAGGTCGAGAGCGAGTACGCGCTGTGGAAGAAGGCCGTCACTCGCACCTTCGACTGGCTCGAGCAGTAGGGAACGCGCGCCCGGCGGGGGCGGCCACTGCGCCGCCGCCCCCGCCGGCGGCGCGAGCGGCTCGGGCCGGTCGCCCCGAGCGGGAGACGCAACCGTGACGTACCGCCACCCACGAACCCGTCCCGAGCGCGTAACGCCCGGCCACCCCGGGTATACGGACACGTGTCGCATCGACGACGGAGGTGGCACATGGGCGACGAGCACGGGAACTTCGCCGAGGGACAGGAGTCCCGCGACGAGAAGCGCCACGAGGGCGACTTCGCCGAGGGGCAGCAGTCGGGCCATCAGGAGCACGACGAGCACCACGGCAACTTCGCCGAGGGCCAGGAGATGGATCACGACGAGGAGGCGCACCGCAAGACCGGGTTCGCCGAGGGCCAGAAGGAGCGATAGTCCGGCGCCGGAGGGGGCGACCGTCCCGCGTCGCTCCCCCACGCCGATGCCACACTCGGTCCGTATGGGACGCACGTCCGTCACGTTCGGGGGCGTCGTCCGTGGTGGGGCGGGCG
>DASSGC010000515.1:0-4857 GCA_035693765.1 Acidimicrobiales bacterium | reverse complement strand
GGTCTGCATCCTGCACGTCGTACCCGACCGCGACCAGCCGCACGAGTGCGTGGCGGCTTTCGTCGACGCCGTCCCGTCGGGCAGCTACGTGGTCCTGTCGCACGTGACCGACGACATCGAGGGCACGGACATGGCGAAGGTGGCCGCGCGGCTCGACGAGCGCATGCGCACCACCAACCCGCCGGCCCTGCGCAACCGCGCCGACGTCACCCGCTTCCTGTTGGGGCTCGAGATCCTCGAACCCGGCGTGGTGCCCGCCCCGATGTGGCGCCCAGACGACCCTCGTGCCGCCGCGCGCGGCCGGGTCTCGCCGCTGTACGCCGCGGTCGCCCGCAAGCCCTGACCAGCCCCGGGGCCCCTCGGTCGGCCACGCGTCACCAGGGCTGGGCTGTCGGCTTCTGCGCGTGGCACCCGGCTGGCTAGCGTCGCTCCGGTGTTACGCAGACAGCAACTCGTGATCGGTGCCCTGGCCGCGTCCGCGATCGTCCTGGGTGCCTGTGGTGGTGACGACGACGGTGGCAGCAGCGGCGACGGGCTGACGACGCAGTCGGGCGGCGCCGGTGAGGTGACCGTCGTGGCGCAGGACACCCTGCGATTCGACCACGACAGCTACAGCGCCGACGCGGGCGAGGTCACGATCACCTACGAGAACGACGGAAGCCTGGTGCACACGCTGCTCATCGACGGTGTGGACGACTTCAAGCTGCAGGTCAGCGCCAGCGGCGACACCGACAGCGGCACCGTCGACCTCGAGCCGGGCGAGTACCGCATCTACTGCGACGTGCCCGGCCACAGCAGCATGGAGGCGACGCTCACCGTCGAGTGAACGTCGCCTCCCACCGCTCTGTCGGGGTGGCCGGCGTCGACGACGCCAGCGACACCACCGGCCGGCGGCCGGCTACATGGCCTGGCCGGCTACATGGCCTGGAGGATGATCTCCCAACCGATCAGGTAGATGACGGCGAGGAGTACGAAGCCGCCGACGATCGTGTTGCGGTGGTCGTCGAAGACCAGCTTGTTGAAGGGGTTGTCGTACCCACCGACGAGTCCCAGCGCCGATGCCTCGATGAACGCCCAGATCACCAGGAAGACGATCCAGTAGACGACGGTGCTGCCGATCGGCTCCTCCCAGAACCCGAGGCCGTGGGCGGCAAACACCATGAAGAACAGCATCGGGATGCTGAACAGTGTGTTGGCGCGCGACGCACGGGCGGCCGGCTTGGCCAGCGCTGCGGCTCGCGGGTCGGGCTCTTCCCCTTGGGCCACCCGCTCGGCAGAGCCGATGATCACCTTCTGATTCCGCCAGATCACGCCCCACACGTTGAGGAACATGGTGGTGCCGAGGATCATGCCGGTGATGATCGCGGTGCCGCGCTGGCCCGAGAGGTACGCGTCGGCGTCCTCGCTGGTCTGCACGCTCAGGATCGACACACCGAAGAGGAAGGTGAGCAGGGCGGCCCAGCGGAACCACCACAACGCTCGCCATGTGAGCTTGCGCTGCGCCTCCGACCGCGCCTCGGCCGACATCTCCGCGAACGCGGGTGTCTGCACGAAGTTGAAGAAGTACAGCAGCCCGATCCACGTGATGCCCGTGAGTACGTGGGCATAACGGGATAGCACCTCCCAGGCACCCCCGGCCTCGAAGAACCGGTTGAAGATCTCCACTTGTCCCCCCTGTCTCCCAGCAGTGTGCGGCCGTGACGCTAACGGCCGAACCGGCATCACTCAATGATTTCGGCTCACGTGTCAAAGAGGCAGACAGGCCTGCATCGGCGGCGGCCGCGCCCTCGATGCGCCTCGCGGCTCGTAGGGTCCGGGTGAGGCCGTGACGTGGTGGACCAGAGCACCCCCGTTCCCGTGGGCAAGTTGCCGAGCGACGTGCTGGCCCGCGTGCTGGCGGACTTCGGGCCGTGGCCGGCTGATGTCCTGTTGGGGCCCGCGGTGGGGGAGGATGCCTGCGCGCTCGACGTGCCCGCCGGGGTGCTGGTGGCGGCCACCGATCCGATCACGCTGACCGGCCGGGAGATCGGGCGGCTGGCGGTGACGGTGAACGCCAACGATGTCGCGGTCATGGGCGTGCGGCCCCGCTGGTTCCTGGCCACGGTGCTCATGCCGCCGGGGACGAGCGAGGCCGAGGTGGAGGAGCTCTTCGCCGCCATGCGTGGCGCGCTCGCGGGGGTGGGCGCGGTGCTCGTCGGGGGGCACACGGAGATCACCGATGCGGTCAACCAGACGGTGGTCGTGGGACAGATGCTCGGCGTGGCGGCGCGGGGCGACGTCGTCTCCACCGCCGGGGCCCGCCCGGGCGACGTGGTGGTCCAGGTGGGCGCCGCGCCGATCGAGGGTGCTGCGGTGTTGGTCGCGGAGGCCACCGGTCGCCTCGGTGGCCTCGATCCGGAGGCTCGGCGGGTTGCGGCCGGTGGGCTCGAGGAACCCGGGGTGTCGGTCGTGGAGGCTGCCTTGGCGGCTGCGGCGCTGGGTGCGACGGCATTGCACGACCCGACCGAGGGTGGCCTCGCCGCCGCCCTGCACGAGTTGGCCGCCGCGGCCGGGGTGGCCGTGCGGGTGGATCGGTCAGAGGTCCTGTGGTCCGAGGCCGGCGTGGCGGTGTGCCGGGCGTTGGGTGCGGATCCGTGGGCGGTGCTCGCCTCGGGGTCGCTGCTGGCGACGTTCGATCCGGCGCGTGCCGCCGGCGCGGTCGACGCTCTCGCTGGCTTGGGCCATGTGGTGGCCGCCATCGGCACGGTGCAGGCCGGCAGCGGCGTCCGAGACCTCGATGACCGGCCGATCGCCTGGCCGGAGCGGGACGAGGTGGCCCGGCTCCTGACACCGTGACCCGACGCATCGCCACCGGATCGGCGGGATCGCGTTCGGATGTCCCTGCACGTGGGATTCGCACGCTTCCCTACGGGTGTAGCGTGCGGGTGACACGACAAGAACCCCGACAAGAACCCCAAGGTGTCGGGCCAGCTGTGGTCCCCCCCGAGGTCACGGCTGGGTGGCGACCCGCTTCAGGCGTCGTCGGTCCCCTTGGCTGATCCCGTCCCGGTGGTCGTGCGGGCCGATGAGCAGGTCGAGCATCTCACCGATGGTCCGTTGAGCGCCGATCGGCTCTTGGAGCGGCAGATCCTCTTGGATCCGGTACCGGTTGCGCCGACCGTCTCTGTCTTTGACCACGTAGCCGGCGTCCACGAGGTCGGTGACGATGGCGTGGGCGCTGCGCTCGGTGACGCCGACCTTCGCAGCGACATCACGCAGGCGCGCTCCGGGATCGTCAGCGATGCACAACAGCACCCGAGCGTGATTGGTGAGAAAGCTCCAACTCGCCATGACGAGGCATTGTAGCACTAGTATTCTAGAAATAAATTGCACGTTTCATACTTCACGTGTAGGGTTGGCCGCAAGCGCTGGAGCTGACCGACTTCACGGTCGGCTCCAGCAGCAAAGAAGGGAACTCGCCATGCAGATCCTCGTCGCGATCCTCGCCATCGTTGGTGTCGGGCTCGGCTACCGCTACTGGCGGGCACGAGCCGCTCACTGACGCAGACGGCCATGGCTCACAACTCCCCGACCGGCGGGGACGCCGCGTCTTGAGTGGATGGAGCTCGACCTCCCACCGCACAGGTCATGACGCCTCCGCTGAGCTCTCACCAACGGAGGCGTCATGCTTCAAGCCCCACATCCTCACCCCGTGGTCGACGCCGCCGAACGCGCTCTCCTCGCACCGGACGCCGGGCTGACGCCCGGCCACCCTGCGCCGCCGCCCCGGCAGTGCGGCCGGTGCCGATCGATGTTCGACGGCGATCCCACCCTCTACGCACCGGCCCGGCCGGACTGGTGGCTCTGCCCCCCCTGTCGAGCCATCCTGTTCGGTCGCCACCCAGCCCCGAACGGCGCAGTGCGTCCGCGCCGCCACGGCGACACGTCGTGACGACCGACAGCCCGGGCCCGGTTGTCGACGTCCCACGGAACGGTTCTGATCCGAGGTCGACGCGTTCTCCTCGTCGGGCGCCGTTGGAGGCCGCACAGCGCGTGTGGCAGCGCACCCTCGAGCTGGCTCGTAGCGGCGAGCAGCGCGACCTGTCCGACCAGGCGCTCGCGCTGCTGCGCACGGCCTGCCACGATGCCGACACCATGACCCACGCCTTGGGTCTCGGACGCTCGCAAGCCCGCCACCCCTCCAACGACGAGACCACACGCCGCGGCGTTCGGATCTTGGAGCGCACCATCACGTACCTGGGTGTCAAGGCAAGGCCAGGCGAGATCGCCAGAGCGGAGCCACGCTGAACGACGAGCCTGCGGGGCGCGCTCCAACCTGAGGGGTGCCATCAGGGTCCACATCGGACATGCCGTCCCGTGGGCCTGGATGGCTTCGGTGAGGCTGCGGATCCGCCCCCAGCTCACGCCGCGACCCCGCCTTCGGCGCGGGTCCGCTGGCCACCGTCCTGCAGGACCTGCTGTCGATCATCCTCTACTTCGCGGTCGCCAAGATCGTGCTGGGGGTGTGAACCACGGGACCGACCCAGTCCCCTCGTGGCGCGCGACGACTGCGGTGGCTTACCTGACGAGCGTTACGGGCCGCGCCACTAGCCTGTGCGACCTCACCCGACGTCCGGTCGGGCGGCCGCCCGGCCGCAAGGAGCAAGCCGTGCCCTACGTCGTCCACAAGGTCGCCCTCGAGAGCGTGTCCGACGCCTCCGGGCTGGCCGGTCTCATCGAGTCGGGTGCCGTCGCCGCCGACGAGGTCGTCGCGGTGATCGGCAAGACCGAGGGCAACGGTGGGGTGAACGACTTCACCCGCATCCTGGCCGACCAGGCCTTCCGGGGCGTCCTGCTCCAGCGCGGGACCCGCACCGA
>DASSGC010000514.1:0-2378 GCA_035693765.1 Acidimicrobiales bacterium | reverse complement strand
CCTGGACCAGGTCGCCGGTGTCGCCCTCGTCGACCCGGTCGGCGACCCAGCCGCGCTGGCCCCGGATCCGCCCCCCGCGCACGTAGAAGATCTGCACCGCCACCTCGAGGGGGTCCTCGGCCAGCGCGACGACGTCGGCGTCGGCGCCGTCCCCGAGCACCACCTGCTGCTTCTCCAGCGCCCGGTTGATGGCTCCGAGGTCGTCGCGGAGCCGGGCGGCGCGCTCGTAGTCCTCGGCGTCGGAGGCGGCGTACATCTCCTTCTCGATGCGCCGGATGAACGGCCGGGTCCGACCCGCCATGAAGTCGCAGAAGTCGTCGACGATCTCGCGGTGCTCGTCGGCGGTGACGTTGCCGACGCACGGCGCCACGCACTTGCCGATGTAGCCGAGCAGGCACGGCCGGCCGATCTGGGCCGAGCGCTTGAACACCCCGTTGCTGCACGAGCGCATCGGGAAGACCCGCAGCAGGATGTCGACGGTCTCGCGGATCGCCCAGGCGTGGCTGTAGGGGCCGAAGTAGCGGGTGCCCTTGCGCTTGGCGCCCCGACCGACCATCACCCGCGGGAACTCCTCGCCCACGGTCACGGCGAGCCACGGGTAGGACTTGTCGTCGCGGTACTTCACGTTGAACCGCGGGTCGAACTCCTTGATCCAGGAGTACTCCAGCTGGAGCGCCTCGACCTCGGTGTTGACCACGGTCCACTCGACGCTGGCGCCGGTCGTGACCATGGCGGCGGTGCGCTGGTGCAGGTTGCCGATGTCCTGGAAGTAGGACGACAGCCGGGCCCGCAGGTTCTTGGCCTTGCCGACGTAGATCACCCGTCCGCGGGCGTCCCGGAACCGGTAGACGCCCGGCTGCGTCGGGATCGATCCCGGCTCCGGGCGGTAGTCGGCAGGCACCACTCCTCAACCCTACGGTCGAGGTCGGACAGGGCCGGTCAGGCCAGGACGATCGAGTCGCCCTCGACGGTGATGGCGACCTCCTTGAGCGGGGAGGGCGCCGGCCCGCCCTGCACCGAGCCGTCCTCGACCGAGAACTTGCTGCCGTGGCACGGGCAGTTGATCGTGCCGTCGGAGACCGACTCGACCTGGCAGCCCTGGTGGGTGCAGGTCGAGCTGAACGCCTTGAACTCACCCTCGGTCGGCTGGGTCACCACGACCTTCTCGTCGGCGAAGATGGAGCCGCCACCCACCTCGATGTCCGAGGTCGAGGCGAGCGCGTCGCCGCCGGCCGACCCTCCGCCCGAGCTCTCGGCCGGGCTGGGCGTGGTGTCGCCGGAGCTGGAGCCCGCGCCCGAGCCCGGGTCGCTCGCGCTGTCGCCGTCGTCGCCGTCGTCGCCGCAGGCTGCGAGGAGCGGGAGGCTGAGGCCGGTGGTGGCCAGTCCGATGACGGTGCGACGGGAGACCTGGGTCATGGTTGAAACCTTAGCCAGTGGGCGCCGTGGGTCGATGAGGCCGAGATGTGAGTTCGATGAGAAACCGCTCACGCGCTCCTGCGAGTCGTCGCCTTCTTCGCCGGGGCCTTGCCCGCGAGGGCCTTCTTGCCGGCCGTCCTGTTCGCAGCGGTCTTGCGGCCCGCCGGCGGCTGCGCCGCCTCCCGACCGTCGAGGATCGGCTTGAGGAACTGGCCGGTGTAGCTCGCCGGGTTGGCCGCCACGGTCTCCGGAGTCCCCTCGGCGACGACCGTGCCGCCGCGGGAGCCGCCCTCGGGGCCCATGTCGACGATCCAGTCGGCGGTCTTGATGACGTCGAGGTTGTGCTCGATCACCACCACCGTATTGCCCTGTTCGACGAGCGCATGGAGCACTTCGAGCAGCTTGCGCACGTCCTCGAAATGCAGGCCGGTGGTGGGTTCGTCGAGGATATATAGCGTCTGGCCCGTCGCGCGCCGCGACAGCTCCTTGGCGAGCTTGACGCGCTGGGCTTCGCCGCCGCTGAGCGTGGTCGCCGGCTGGCCGACCTTGATGTAGCCGAGGCCGACCTCGGCAAGCATCGCCATCTTGTCGCGGATCGGCGGGACCACCTTGAAGAATTCCGCCGCATCCTCGACCGTCATGTCGAGCACGTCGGCGATGCTCCGCCCCTTGAACTTCACCTCCAGCGTCTCGCGATTGTAGCGCGCGCCGTGGCAGACATCGCAGGTGACATAGACGTCGGGCAGGAAGTGCATCTCGATCTTGATCAGGCCGTCGCCGCTGCACGCCTCGCAGCGGCCGCCCTTGACGTTGAAGCTGAACCTGCCGGGCTTGTATCCGCGCGCACCGCTTTCGGGCAGGCCGGCGAACCAGTCGCGGATCTGGGTGAAGGCGCCGGTGTAGGTCGCCGGGTTAGAGCGCGGGGTGCGGCCGATCGGCGACTGATCGATGTCGATCACCTT
>DASSGC010000513.1:0-3364 GCA_035693765.1 Acidimicrobiales bacterium | reverse complement strand
GAGCGCCAGCACCAGGTCGGCCTGCTTCACGACCTGCTTGCGGTAGAGGTCGAAGTACGGGAAGTGGAGCAGCAGCGGGTACTGCTCGGGCGCCGTGTGCTTGAAGTCCCACGTCGCATGGTGCGTGAAGCCCTCGCTCTGGGGGTGGACGCCCAGCTTCTCGTCGTACGGCACGACCATGGCGTCGGCCGCGTCGCGCCACGACGCCGCCTCCTCGGTCGACACCTCCAGCTCCTCCGCCCGCTGCGGATGGCGGGCGACCGCGTCGGCCGCGTGCCGCAGGTTGCTGCGGGCCATGAGGTTCGTGAACACGTTGTTGTCGGCCACCGCGCTGTACTCGTCGGGGCCCGTGACGCCGTCGATGCGGTACGCGCCGTCGGTGTCGTGATGCCCGACGCTGCGCCACAGCCGAGCCGTCTGCACCAGCAGATCGATGCCGACGTCCCGCTCGAAGTCGACGTCCTCGGTCGCGTCGGTGTAGCGGACGACCGCGTCCGCGATGTCGGCGTTGATGTGGAACGCGCACGTGCTGGCCGGCCAGTAGCCGGATGACTCCCGGCCCCGGATCGTCCGCCACGGGAACGCCGCGCCCTCCAGGCCCAGCTCCCGGGCCCGCTCCATGGCCTCGGGCATGGTCAGCTTGCGCCACCGCAGGGCGTCGGCAGCGACGTCGGGCTTGGTGTGGATCAGGACGGGCAGCACGAAGGTCTCGGTGTCCCAGAACGTGTGGCCGTCGTACCCGGGGCCGGTGAGGCCCTTGCTCGGTATCGGCCGCTGCTCGGCCCGGGCGCCCGCCTGCAGGATGTGGAACATCGCCACCCGCACGGCCTGCTGGACCTCGGCGTCACCCTCGATCTCGACGTCGCCGTGCTCCCAGAACGCGTCGAGGTAGGCGCGCTGCTCGGCCAGCAGGCCGTCCCACCCCGTCAGCCGCGCCGCGGCCAGCGCCGCCACCACCTGATCCTGCAGGGCCGGGCGGGTCCGCTGGCTCGACCACCCGTAGGCGAGGAACTTCACGAGCCGCAGCCGCTGCCCCGGCCTCAGCCGGGTGGCGGCCGTCAGGCGGCACACGTCGGGCGAGGTCGACAGGTCGACGTCGGTGTTGGCGGGGCCCTCCACGAGGTGGCGCATGCCGCTCGCCATCCGCAGCCCGCTGGCCCGGGTGTGGTGCACCATCACCGCGTCCGGGCCGGACAGCGTGTGCTCCTCGGCCTCCAGCGGCCGGTCGAGCGCGGCGGCGGTCCGGGGATCGCGGCCCAGGTCGGGCATCTCCTCGTTGGCCACCAGCTCCGACTGGACGACCACACGCAACGAGTCGTCGACCGGCTCGACCTGGTACTCGATGGCGGCGACGGCCCGCTGGGTGAGCGACACGAGCCGCGTCGACCTGATCCGGACCGCGTCGCCCGCCGGCGACGTCCATTCGACCTGCCGCTCCAGGGTCCCGGCCCGCAGGTCCAACCGCCGGCGATGCCGCGTGAGCGAGCCGTAGCGGACGTCGAACGGCTCGTCGTCCACCAGCAGCCGGATGATCTTGCCGTTGGTGACGTTGATGAGCGTCTGGCCCGACTCGGGGTAGCCGTAGGCCAGCTCGGAGTGCGGCAGCGGGCGCTGCTCGAAGAACGAGTTGAGGTAGGTGCCCGGCAGGCCGTGCGGATCCCCCTCGTCGAGGTTGCCCCGCAGCCCGATGTGCCCGTTCGACAGCGCGAAGATCGACTCGGTGCGGCCGAGGGCGTCGACCTGCAGGCCGTGCTCGCTCAGGCACCACGGCTCGACCGCGAACACCTTGCCGTCGGTCACGACCCCTCCTCCCCCGCCGCCCGATCGAGCAGCTCCGCCAGGTCCTGCACCACCACGTCGGCACCGTGCTCCCGCAGGGCGGCGGCCTGCCCCACCCGGTCGACGCCCACGACGAGCGCGAAACCGCCCGCCCGGCCGGCGGCGACCCCGGCGAGCGCGTCCTCGAACACCGCGGCGGCCGCCGGGCCCAGGCCCAGGTCGGCGGCCGCGGCCACGAACGTGTCGGGCGCCGGCTTGCCGGCCAGGCCGCGTTCCCGGGCCACCAGCCCGTCGACACGCACGTCGAACAGGTCGGTGAGGGCGGCCGACTCCAGCACCTGCTGCGTGTTGGCGCTCGACGACACCACGGCCGTGGCGAGGCCCGCGGCCCGCACCGCCCGCACGTAGGCGACCGAGCCGTCGTACACCTCGACCCCGCCGTGCGCCAGCAGCTCCTGCACCAGCGCGTTCTTGGCATTGCTCAGGCCCTGCACGGTCTCCGTCCACGGCGGGTCGTCGGGGGTGCCCTCGGGCAGCACGATGCCCCGCGACGCGAGGAAGGCCCGCGTGCCGTCGAGCCGGGGCCGCCCGTCGACCAGGCGCTCGTAGTCGTCGGCGCCGAACGGGTCGAGGGGCCGGCCCGACCGCCGGGACCATCCGGCCATGAACTGGTCGAACATCTGCCCCCAGGCCCGGGCGTGCACCGTGGCCGTGCGGGTCAGCACGCCGTCGAGGTCGAACAGGCACGCCTTGACCTCGGGCGAGAGTCCGAGCATCGCGTCAAGCTACTGGGGTCGCACGACGACCGGGCGGCGAGCCGGCCGGCCGGTCACGCGTCGCCGTAGAACGCCAGCAGGAACGGGCCGTCGCTGCCGCCCGTGTGGACCACGCGGATGACGTAGGTGCCGGTGACGGGCAGCCGGTCGTCCTCGTTCCACTCGATGCCGTTGGTGACGCCCGGCTCGCCGCCACTCCAGCCGCCCTCGGACCTGCCGTCGGGGCCGAACACCTCGATGTCGGTCATGATCCCGTCGTCGACCAGCGACAGGACCGTGACGAGCTGGTCCCGGCGGAGCCGCACCGCGAAGTCCAGGTAGCCCCCCGGCGGGAGGTCGACCACGATGTGGCCGAAGAGCGGCAGCTCTCGGGCCGTCTCGCCGCCCTCCTCGTCCGGGATCGAGCTCGGCTGGGACCCGGGGATGGTCGTGGGCGGCACCGATTCGGCCGGTGTGGTGACCGGGGGAAGCTCCGGGTGCGACGCGCCGTCGCCCGCGTCGTCGCCCGCCGCGTCGTCGCCCGCCGCCGTGTCCGTGGTGCCGGCCGTCGCCGTGTCGCTCGGCACCGAGGCCGCCGGGCCCATCGCGTCGCCGATGTCGCGGGCCGCGTCGACCCCTGCGTCGGCTGCTCCTCCGTCGCCGCCGCCCGTCGACGACCGGATGAGGAACCCGGCGAGCAGGGCGGCCACGACCACCCCGCTCCCCACGAGGACGGGCAGCCGGAACCTGTTGCCCGCACCGGGCCCGGGCGGCACCGGATCGCCGTCGCCGGACGGCGTGGGCACCCGGCCGCCCTGCTCGTCGACTGG
>DASSGC010000512.1:0-24689 GCA_035693765.1 Acidimicrobiales bacterium | reverse complement strand
CAGGCCGAGCTCGGCCTGTCCGACCTCGGGCTCGGCGTGGCGCTGGTCGGGATGGCGGCCGGCGCGCTCGTCGCCAGCCCGGGCGCCGGGCGCCTGGTGGGCCGGGTCGGCAGCCGCCCGGTGGCGGTGGGCGCAGCGCTGCTGCTGGCCGGCTGCCTCTGGACGGCCAGCGCCGCCGGCCACCCCGTCGTGCTGTTCGCCGCCCTGGCGCTCGTCGGCGGGGCCGACGCCACCATGGACATCGCCATGAACGCCAACGGCGCCGCGTTCGAGCGGCGGGCCGGACGGTCGGTCATGCACCGGCTCCACGGCGCCTGGAGCCTCGGCGCGCTGGCGGGGGCGGGGGTGGCCGCCGCGTCGGCCGGCGCCGGACTCCCGCTCACCGCCCAGCTGGTCCTGGTGGGCGTCGTGATCGCCGCCGGGGTCGTCCTCGCCCGCCCGGGGCTGGTGACGGGCGACGTCACCACCGCGGACCGCAGCGACGGCCGCGACGGGATCGACCGGATCGACGAGATCGACGGCCCCGGCGGCACCGGACGCACCGGGAGCTCCGGGACCGCGGCCGGGCGTGCAAGCCACCGGCTCGCCGCGCCGCTGGCGGTGCTGGCGCTCGCCACCGTGGGCGGGGCGATCGTCGAAGGAGCGCCGGCCGACTGGTCGGCGATCCGGCTCGAACGGCTGGGCACCGGCCCCGGCCCGGCCGCGCTCGGCTTCGCCGCCTTCATGGCCGGGATGCTGGCCGGCCGGCTGGTGGGCGACCACCTCACCGACCGCCACGGCGGTGCGGCGGTGCTGCGGGCCGGCATGGTCCTGGTCGCCGCCGGGCTCGGCGCCGGTGCCGTGCTCGACCACCCCGCCGTGTTCGCCGTCGGGCTGGTGCTCGCAGGCGTCGGGGCCAGCGCCTTCTTCCCGCTCGCGTTCTCGGCCGCCGGGCGGACGCCGCGCGTGGCACCGGGCGCGGGCGCGGCGACCGTGTCGCTGGCCGCCCGGCTCGGCTTCCTGCTCGAACCGCTGGCCGTGGGCGCGGTCGCCCAGGCCGTCGGCCTGCGCTGGGCGTTCGTGGCCGTGGCCGGCGTCGCGCTGGCACTCGCCGCGGCGGCGACGCGGGTGGTCCCGCCGGGCGCACGGCCCGGACCGGCGCCGGTCACCGACGTCCGTGAGCCGTGAGCCGTGAGCCGGCTCAGGCGAGGGTGGCGATTCCCCCGTCGACCGGGATGATCGCCCCGGTCAGGTAGGCGCCCGCCCGTGAGGCGAGGAAGATGGCGGTGCCCGCCATGTCGTCCGGCCGGCCGATGCGCTTGAGCGGCGCCGAGGCCGCGATGGCGTCGCCGGCCGCCTCCAGCGTGGCCTTCATCATCTTCGACTCGAACGGGCCGGGGGCGATGGCGTTGACCGTCACGGCCGGCGCCAGCCGCCGGGCCAGGTGCCGGGTGAGCTGGTGCACGGCCGCCTTGGACGCCGAGTACGAGTAGGTCTCCAGCACCGGCACGTGGATGCCGTCGATCGACCCGATGTTGATGACGCGAGCGGGCTCCTCGGCCGTGCCGGCCTTCTCCAGCAACGGCACCAGGAACTTCGTCATGTGGAACACGCCCTTCACGTTGAGGGCCAGCACCCGCTCCCACGCGGCCTCGTCGAACTGCTCCAACGGGGCGCCCCAGGTGGCGCCCGCGTTGTTCACGAGGATGTCGATGCTCGGCTCACGCTCGGCGATCGCCTCGGCCAGGCGCCGGCACTCGGCCTCGGTCGAGAGGTCGGCCGGCAGCGCGATGCACTCCCCCACCTGCGACAGCTCGGCCGCCACCTGGTCGCACACCTCGGCCTTGCGCGACGAGATGTACACCCTGGCGCCGGCCTCGACGAACCCGCGGGCGATCATCAGCCCGATGCCCCGCGACCCCCCGGTCACGACTGCGGTCTTGCCGGCGATGGAGAACAGATCCGTCATGCCCGCAGCTTGCCCGCGACTTGACCCGCGGGTCGAGTTACGGGCTGTCACCCCTGCTCACCAGGTATCCACCACCGGGCGCCGCCGGCCCTCGCGCCATCCGGGCGTCGTGCCCCCGGTCAGCAGCGTCGTGATCCAGCGGCGGCTGTCGGCGGGGTCGATCACGTCGTCGATCTCGAAGTGGCTCGCCGAGTTGAGCGCCTTGCCGTGCTCGTACGCGGCGTCGACCATCGTCTGGAACACGCGCTCGCGCTCGGCCTCGTCGTCGATCGCCGCCAACTCGTTCCGGTAGCCGAGCCGCACCGCGCCCTCCAGGCCCATGCCCCCCACCTCGCCGGTCGGCCACGACACGCAGAACAGCGGCGCCTTGAAGCTGCCGCCCGCCATCGTCTGGGCGCCCAGCCCGTAGGCTTTGCGCAGGATGATCGTCCCGAACGGCACGGTCAGGCTCGCGCCGGTGACGAACAACCGGCTGGCGTGGCGCACGAGCGCCGTGGCCTCGGCGTCGGGGCCGACCATGATGCCCGGCGTGTCGCACAGGAACAGCAGCGGCAGGGCGAACGCATCGCAGAGCTGCATGAACCGGGCGGCCTTGTCGGCGCCGTCCGCATCGATGGCCCCGGCGAGGTGCCCGGGGTTGTTGGCCACCACGCCCAGCGGGTGCCCCTCGACCCGGGCGAGGGCCGTGACCATGCCGGGACCGAACGCCGGCCGCAGCTCCAGCACCGACCCGGTGTCGGCCAGCCCCTCGATGGCGGCGCGCACGTCGTACACCCGGCGCCGGTTCTCGGGGACGAGGTCGCGCAGCGCCACCTGGTCGGGACCGTCCCAGGTCGCCGACCGCCCGGCGAAGTAGGACAGGTAGCGGCGGGCCACGTCGACCGCCTCGGCCTCGTCGTCGACCAGCACGTCGACCACGCCGTTGGCCGCCTGCGCCTCCACCGGACCGATGTCCTCCGGCGCGAACACGCCGAGGCCGCCGCCCTCGATCATGGCCGGGCCGCCCATGCCGATGTTGGCCCCGCGGGTGGCGATGACGACGTCGCTCGACCCCAGGATGGCGGCGTTGCCGGCGAAGCACCGGCCGGACGCGATGCCGACGCGGGGGACGAGCCCGCTGAGCCGCCCCCACAGGTGGAAGGCCATCGTGTCGAGGCCCGACACCCCCGGGGCATCGGTGTCACCCGGCCGCCCACCCCCGCCCTCGGCGAAGAACACGACCGGCAGCCGCTGCCGCTCGATGACCTCGAACAGCCGGTCCTTCTTCCGGTGGTTCTGGTAGCCCTGGGTGCCCGCCAGCACCGTGTAGTCGTACGACAGCACGGCGGTCGGCACCCCGTCGACGGCGCCCACGCCCGCCACCATGCCGTCGGCCGGCGTGCGGGCGATCAGGTCGTCGAGCGGGCGGCGCCGGCGCTGGGCAGCGATGGCCAGCGGCCCGTACTCGACGAACGTCCCGGCGTCGACCAGGTCGTCGACGTTCTCGCGGGCGGTGCGCTGGCCGGTCCTGCGACGCCGGGCCACGGCCTCGGGCCGGGCTGCGTCGAGGCCGAGCGCGTGGCGGTCGACCACCTCGGCCAGGTCGGCCCGCACGGTCGGCGGGACGGGACGGCCGTCGGCGGCCGGGGCGCCGGTCGCGGTGGCCCGGTCGGCGCCGGTGGCGTCGGCGGGGACGCCCGGCGTCACCACCGCGAGCAGGTCGCCGGCCTGCACCGCGTCACCCACCGCCACCCGCACCTCGCGCACGGTGCCCGCGGTCCCGGCCTCGATGCCGTACTCCATCTTCATCGACTCGACGACGACGACCGTGGTGGCGGCCTCGACCACCGCGCCCGCCGGCCGCTCGACCCGTGCGACGGTGCCGGTCAGGGGTGCGACGACGTCTCCCATCCCGTATGTCTAGTGGGGACGGGTCCAGGGGACGTCAGGCGGGCCGGGGCTCCCGGCCCATGAAGCCGACCAGCCGGTCGACCGCGGGTGCGTCGCCCTCGACCGGGACGGCATCGCCGAACGGCATGCCCTCACCCCGGTACTGCGGGGGCAGTGTCTGCTCGGCCCGGGCCAGCGTCTCCTCCGCCTCGGCCTCGGTGAACGGGACCGGTTGCCCGGTGGCCACCGCGAGGTCCCAGCCGTGGGTGAGGTACTCCATCAGGGTCATGTTCAAGGCCATGCGGGCGGGGACCTCGCCGGCGCCGGTCAGGCTCACGGCCCCGTCGAACCCGCGCGCCCGCCAGCCGTCGACCAGATCGGCCGCGGCGGCCCGGAACTCGGCCGCGGGGTCGGGCCCGGCCTCGTGGGCACCGGGATCACCCTCGTACGGCTTGCCCTGGACACCGGCGGCGAACACGCGGATCCACCCGCAGAGGTGGTTCACCAGCGTGGCCACGTCGTAGTCGGGGCAGGGCGTCGGGCGGTCGGCCTGGTCGGGCGTCACGCCCGCGATGAGATCGCCGGTCTTGGTCACGACGCCGGCGAGAAGCTCGATGTCGTCGGTGTGCTCCATGGCGCAGTTCTACCCCGCGGCGGGCGTGGGAACCTTGAACAAAGGCGACGGCCCGCCCGGGCGGGGGTTGAGATCGGGGGGACGCCGGGTAACGCTCACCGCACGACGACCGCCGGAGGTACCGGTCATGGCCCAGTGCGAGGTCTGCGGGAACGACTACGACAAGTCCTTCGAGGTGAGCGCGGCGGGCGCCCGCCACACCTTCGACTGCTTCGAGTGCGCCATCCACCTGATGGCCCCGGTGTGCGAGCACTGCGGCTGCCAGGTGATCGGCCACGGCGTCGAGGTCGACGGCCGCTTCTACTGCTGCGCCCACTGCGCCCGCGACACCGAGGGCACCGACGCGATCGTCGACCGGGTCGGGCCGCCGGTCTCCTGACGGGTCGGCAGGCGCGCGCCCGGCGCGGGACTGCCGACCCGGTTCCGGGCCCGCCGCGGCCACAGCCGCGGCCACAGTCGCGGCCACGGCCGGACCGGGTCGGCACCATCGCGTGCGGCGCGAGCGCGCCGACCCGGTTCAGGCGACCGTGCCGGCGGCGCGGAGCGCGGCGATCTCGCTGGGGCTGTAGCCGGCGCCGCTCAGGATCTCGTCGGTGTGCTCGCCCGGGCCGGGCGGCGGGAGGCCGAGGGCGGCGGGCGTGGCGGAGAACCGGGGCGCCGGGGCGGGCTGGGGCACGCCGGCGACCTCGACCACGGTGCCGCGGGCCGCCAGGTGGGGATCGGCCGCCGTCTCGCCGGTGGTGAGCACCGGGGCCACGCAGGCGTCCCGCCCGGCGAACAGGGCCACCCACTCGTCCCGCGCCCGCGCCGCGAAGCGCTCGGCCAACCGGCGCCGCATGGCGGGCCAGCCGGCGCGGTCGTACTGCGGCCCCAGCTCGCCGGGATCGAGTCCCAGGCCGGCCAGCAGCGCGGCGAAGAACTGCGGCTCCAGCGCGCCCACGGCCACGTAGCGGCCGTCCGCGCAGGCGTAGCAGTCGTAGAACGGGGCCCCGGAGTCGAGCAGGTTGGTGCCCCGGTCGTCGCTGAAGTACCCCGACCGGAACCCCACGAAGAACGGCGCCATCAGCAGCGCGACCCCGTCGACCATGGCGGCGTCCACCACCTGGCCCCCACCGGTGCGCTGGGCGGCCAGCACCGCCGAGACCACGCCGAGCGCCAGCAGCATCCCGCCGCCGCCGAAGTCGGCCACCAGGTTGAGCGGCGGCGTCGGCGGCTGGCCGGCCCGGCCGATGTGGGCGAGCGCGCCCGCCACGGCCGCGTAGGTGATGTCGTGCCCGGCCTCGGCCGCGTACGGGCCCTCCTGCCCCCAGCCCGTCATCCGGCCGTACACCAGCCGGGGGTTGCGGGCCAGGCACGGGTCGGGCCCCACGCCCAGCCGCTCGGCCACCCCGGGCCGGAACCCCTCGATCAGGGCGTCGGCGCCCGCCACCAGCCGCAGCACCACCGCGGCCGCGTCCGGGTGCTTGAGGTCGACCGCGATCGACCGCCGGCCCCGGTTGAGCACCTCCATCCGGGCCGCGGCGTTGGGCACACCGGGTCGGTCGACGCGGGTCACGTCGGCCCCGAGGTCGGCCAGGACCATGCCGGCGAAGGGCGCGGGGCCGATGCCCGCGAGCTCGACGACGCGCAGGCCGGCCAGGGGTCCGGTCATCGGTGGCACGGCGTCAGCGCAGCGGGCCCTCGGCGGCCAGGATGGCACCGAGGGCGACGAGCTGCCGGCTGGCACCCCCGAGGAACAGCTCCAGCTGCTTGGCCAGCAGGAAGTAGCGGTGCAGCGGGTAGTCCCGGTCGACGCCGACGCCGCCGTGGAGGTGCGACGCGGCGTGGACGACCCGCTGCCCCCCGGCGGCGGCCCAGTACTTGGCCACCGCCACCTCGCGGTCGGACGGGGCCCCGGCCCCGAGGCGCCAGGCCGCCTGGAGCATCGTGAGCCGGATGGCCTGAGCGTCGACGTAGGCGTCGGCCGCCCGCTGGCCCACGGCCTGGAACGTGGCGATGGGCCGGCCGAACTGCTCCCGGCCGGTCGCGTACTCGCCGGTGATGCGGACCGCCTCGGCGGCGAGCCCCGACATCACCGCGCAGGCGGCCACGGTGGCGTGCTCGACGGTCCACGCCAGCGTCGTGCCGCCGGGGTCGAGCGGCCCCACCACGGCGTCGTCGCCGACCTGCACGCCGTCGAGCACCACCAGCGCCTCGGGCGTGCCGGTCGTCGTGTCCTGCCGGTCGCGCCGCAGGCCCGCAGCGCCGGAGGGCACGGCGAACAGGCCGGCGTCACCGCCGGGGGTCGTGGCCGGCACCAGGATCACGTCGGCCACCAGCCCGGCGGGGACGTTGCTCCGGGTGCCGTCGAGCACCCAGCCGCCGGCGCCGCCCGGCCGCGCCGTGGTGGTCGGCCGCCGCGGGTCGCCGGTGGGCTCGCTCAGGGCGGCGGTGAGCAGCGTCGTCCCGTTCACCACACCGGGTAGGAGCGCGGCCTGCTGGGCGGCCGTCCCCCACCGCGCCACCGGCAGCGCACCGAGGGCCAGCGTGGCCAGGGCGGGTACGGGCGCGGTGCGGCGCCCCACCTCCTCCAGCAGCAGGCACAGCTCCAGCATGCCGAGCCCGGCGCCGCCGTGCTGGGCCGGCACGGCGATGCCGAGCAGCCCCGCGCCGGCCAGGGCCGCCCACAGGTCGCGGTCGACGCGCAGGTCGTCGCGCTGCTCGAGCGCCCGGATCGCGTCGGGGGTCGCCTTGTCGCCCAGGAGCTTGGCCGCCAGCTCGCTGGTGGCCTGCTGCTCGTCGGTCAGATCGAAGTCCACGTCCGCTCCCGTCTCACCGCTTCGCCATCGGCATGCCCATGCCGAAGGCGGCGATGAGGTCACGCTGCAGTTCGTTGGTGCCGCCGCCGAAGGTGAGGATCAGCAGGCTCCGGTACATCTGCTCCAGCCGCGAGCCGAGCAGGGCGCCCGGCGTGTCGCTCACCAGGTAGGACCGCTCGCCGAGCACCTCCATCAGCAGCCGGAACGACGCCAGGTAGTGCTCGGTGCCGAACACCTTGATGGTGCTGGCGTCGGCGACGTCGAGCGTGTCGCGGGTGGCGTCCCAGGCCACCTTCCAGTTCGCGAGCCGCAGGAACTCGAACCCGGCGTAGGCCGTCGCCAGGTTGATCTGCACCCACTCCTGGTCGGCCACCCGGCGGCCGTCGGGCAGCCGGGTGGTGCGGGCCCACTCGATGGTCTCGTGCAGCATCTGCTCGGCCATGCCCGGGCTGCAGAGGGTGACCCGCTCGTGGTTGAGCTGGTTGACGATCAGCGACCAGCCCTCGTTCTCGCCCGCCACCAGGTTCTCGGCCGGGATGCGGACGTCGTCCCAGTAGACCGAGCAGATGTCGTGGGAGGACAGCAGCCGCAACGGCGTCCGCTCGATGCCCGGGGAGTCCATGGGGGCGATGAAGATCGAGATGCCCCGGTGGCGGCTGTCCTCCGGCCCCGTGCGGGCGGCCAGCCAGCAGTAGTCGGCGTCGCTGGCCAGGCTGGTCCACATCTTCTGCCCGGTGATGACGTAGTCGTCGCCGTCGCGCACCGCCCGCGTGCGCAGCGAGGCCAGGTCGGTGCCGGCGCCGGGCTCGCTGTAGCCGATGCAGAAGTGGATCTCGCCCCGCAGGATGCCGGGCAGGAAGCGCCGCTTCTGGTCCTCGCTGCCGAAGCCCATGATGGTGGGGGCGACCGAGTTGATCGTGAGCATCGGCACCGGGGCGCCGGCGCGCATCGACTCGTCGAAGAAGATGAACTGGTCGATCGGGCCCCGACCCTGGCCGCCGTACTCCGTGGGCCAGCCGATGCCCAGCCAGCCGTCGGCGCCCATCTGCGCGACCACGCGCCGCATGACGGGGCCGATCCCCTCGCCCTGGCGCAGCCCGCGGACGGTCTCCTCGTCGAGGAGCGTGTCGTAGTACTCGCGCAGCTCGGTGCGGAGCCGTTCCTCGTCGTCGGTGTACGCCAGGTGCACGTGCCCTCCCCTCCGGGTCCGGCCAGTATGACCGGAAACGAGAACGCGTTCTAGCTGGCGGGCCGCGGCCTGCCCGACGGCGCCGCAGCCGCCCGGGCGCCGATCAGCCGGCGCAGGGCGGCCACCGCCGTCGCCTCGTCGACCGACGCCGGATCGAGCCGGTAGGACATCTCCAGGCCGACGAGCGCGCCCACCACCAGGGTCGCCGCCTGCTCGGGCGGGGCGGGCAGGTCGATCAGGCCCTCGGTGTGCCACTCGGCCAGCGCCGCACCGAGGGCGGCGGCGTGGGCGCGGTAGCGCTCGCCCAGGCGGCTGCGGGCCCGGTGGTTGCCGGCCCGGGTGGCCCAGACCCAGACCTCGTGCTCGACCTGGATCCAGTCACGGGCGGCCCGCGGCGGCTCGGCGAAGTTGCGCCACAGGGCGGCCAGCCGGCCGTCCAGCGTGGCGGCCGCCTCGAGGTCGGCCAGCATGCGGCTCGCCACCAGGTCCTTGGACTCGTCGAGCAGCGCCACCAGCAGGCCGTCCTTGCTGCCGAACTGCCCGTACAGCGATCCCGACGTCCGCTCGGCCCGCTGGGCGATGGCGTCGACCGAGGCGCCCTCGATGCCATGCTCGGCGATGACGGCGCGGGCGGCCGACAGGAGCCGGGCCCGGGTCTCCACGCTGCGTGCCTGGCGGGCCCGGGCCATGCACCGAGCATAGAAATGAACCGTAACGTGCGCTACAGTTAGGAGTTCGGCCGGCCACACCGGTGGCCAGCCACATCGCCGGGTCGCGGCGGCGACGGACAGCGAGGGGACAGATGGAGTTCAACCTGGCCGACCTGTTCGAGCACGCGGTCGACACCTTCGGCGAGCGCGAGTACCTGGTGGCCGACGGCCGGCGCCGCACCTACGCGGAGATGGACGAGCGGGCCAACCGCCTCGCCCACCACCTGGCCGACCAGGGCGTCGGGCCGGGCGACCACGTGGGCATCTACGGCGTGAACTCGGTGGAGTGGATCGAGAGCCTGTGGGCGGTCTTCAAGCTCCGTGCCGTCTGGATCAACATCAACTACCGCTACGTCGAGGACGAGCTGGCCTACCTGTTCGGCAACGCCGACCTGAAGGCCCTCATCCACGACGCCGCGTTCGGCGAGCGCGTGGCGGGGGTCGCCGCCCACCTTCCCCGGCTCCGCCACCGCCTCGTCATCGGCGGCGACTTCGAGCAGGCGGTCGCCGAGGGCCGACCCGACCGCGACTTCGGGCCGCGCTCGGGCGACGATCGCTACATCCTCTACACCGGCGGCACCACCGGCCTGCCCAAGGGCGTCGTGTGGCGCCACGAGGACGTGCTCTTCGCGCTCGGCGGCGGGATCGACGTGCTGACCGGCACGCGGGCCACGGCGCCCGAGGACCTCATCGAGCGGGGCAAGGCGATGGGCTTCGCCCTCACGTTCCTCCCCATCGCGCCGCTCATGCACGGCGCCACCCAGTGGGCCGTGATGGGCCAGAGCTTCGCGGGCCACAAGGTGGTGCTCATGGGCCACTTCGATCCCCACGAGGTGTGGCGACTCGTCGAGGCCGAGAAGGCCAACTCGATCATGATGACCGGCGACGCGATGGCCCGCCCGCTGATCGAGGCGCTCGACGAGGCGCCGAGCACGTCCCGCGACCTGTCGTCGCTGATCTCGCTGTCGTCGACCGCGGCGATCTTCTCGCCGTCGCTCAAGGACCAGTTCCTGGAGCGCTTCCCCGACATCGTGCTGACCGACGCCGTCGGCTCGTCCGAGGGCGGCGCCAACGGGATCGTCATCGTCGGGAAGGGCAGGACCGCGATGCGGGGCGGCCCCACGGTCACGCCCGTGCCGGGCACGGTCGTCCTCGACGACGACCTGCGCCCGGTCGAGCCCGGGTCGGGCGTCATCGGCCGCGTGGCCCGCAGCGGTGACATCCCGATCGGCTACTACGGCGACCCGGTGAAGACGGCCGAGACCTTCGTCGAGGTCCACGGCACCCGCTACGTGATCCCCGGCGACCTGGCCCAGGTGGAGGCCGACGGGTCGATCACGTTGCTCGGCCGGGGATCGCAGTCGATCAACTCCGGCGGCGAGAAGATCTTCCCCGAGGAGGTCGAGGCCGCGGTGAAGTCGCACCCGGCCGTCTACGACGCCGTGGTGGTGGGCGTGCCCGACGAGCGGTGGGGCCAACGCGTGGCGGCCGTGGTGCAGGCACGCGAGGGCATGACGCCCGATCTCGCGTCGGTCCAGGAGCACTGCCGCGCCCGGATCGCCGGCTACAAGGTGCCCCGCGAGCTCCACGTCGTGGCGCTGATGCAACGCTCGCCGAGCGGGAAGGCCGACTACCCGTGGGCCAAGAAGGTGGCGACGGGAGCCCCCTGATCGGGGTCACGCCGCCGACCACCGCGAGGCCGGCCATCACAACGCCGCCCGCTCGCGCCGGAGCGCCTCGTGCAGGTCGAGCTGCGCGCGGTCGGCGGCCTCGGTCCCGGCGTGCCAGCCGGCGGCGTCGTTGGCCGACATGCGCGTGGTGGAGATGCGCGGGAACGCCTCGTCGACGGCCGCATCGGCCGCCAGCTTCCGCCGCTCGAACACCGGCACCAGCGCGGCCGACCGGCGGGCCTCCCGCGCGGTGACCGCGGCGTCGGCCTCCCGCAGCCGGGCACCGATGCGGCGGGCGAAGGCCACCAGGAACGACTGCCGGAACGAGCGGGTGCGGCCACCGCTCGCGCCGCGGGGGCGCCCCGCCGCCACCATCGAGCGGGTGGCCTGCACCAGCAGCGACGTGTAGAGCAGCTCGACGGCGTCGAGGTCGCCCTCGTCGCCGAACACCGTGGCGAAGCCCCAGAACCTCGACCAGACGGCCCGGCACCGGTTGGCCTCGGCCACGGCCGACAGCAGCAGGTAGCGGGCGCCGGCGTAAGGATCGTCGATGCCGAGACGGCGCGCGGCCACCACCGGCGCACCACCCTGGCGGGCGTCGAGCGCGGCGCGGTCGATCGCGTGCCGCGTCATGAGCTCCTGCGCCTTCGCCGTCAGCGCCTCGGCCTCGTCGGGGAACGTGGTCGACTCGGCCTTGGCCAGCAGGGCGGTCACCTTGTGCAGGATGCGGGGGTCGGCACCGACCGGCGGACCGGACCGCCGGGCCGGCGCCGGATCGCCGGGCACCGGCCCGATCCGGGGCATGACCGGCAGCGCCCGCAGCGCGGCCAGCGTCTCGACGGCCACGACCAACCCCGCGAGGCGGGCGGCTCCCCCGCGGTCGGCCCCGCCGACGCCACCGACACCGTCGCCCGCCGCGCGCGCCGGACCGTCCGCCCGGCCCGGCGTGACCCAGCCACCGCTCCCGTCGTCGCCCGGCGGATCGGCGGCGCCCATGGCGTCGAGCTGCAGGAGCCACCGGGGCGGGATCTCGGGCCGGGGGTGGCGGAGGACGTCGCGGGCGGCCGCCGCCACGGCCAGGCGCCCGTGGGCGCGGCCCCGCAGCCGCTCGACGGCACGGTGCAGGTCGGCCGGCTGCCAGCCCCGTTGCCAGGCGCCGCCCACCGCGCCGGTGAGCGCCCGGGCGAGCGCACGGTCGACCGCGACGTGGCCGCCGTCCCCGCCCGGACCGTCGCCGACGCCGCCGGCCAGGGCCTCGACGAGGTGTGCGGCGGGCTGCCCCACCCCGGCCGCGCACGATGCCGCCGCCGCCTCGACGGCGGCATCGACCTGGTGGGCTCGCAGCCGGCGCGTCCTGCCGCCCGCGGCCGGCGGTCGCCACCGCCCGCCCGCCGCCCGGCGCCGTTGCTCGTCTCGCCTACGCATCGCTCCATCCTCCCTCGCCGGCGCCCCCGGGAGGGGGAACGACCGCTGCACGACCTCGACCATGGCAAACCTCTGACCATCTCTGCGGTGGGTCCGCCGCTGAGGCTCCCGCGACGGCAACCCCGCGACATGACAACCTCGCGACATGACAACCTCGTGACAACCCACGGTGACACGAACATATGTACGTGTCCAGTGTGACACAGTGGCGGCGTGCCCGGGAACGAGCGACCGCTGCGGACCATCGGCGCCGCCGAGCGGCGGGCCCGGCTCGCGATCCGGCACCGGCTCGCGCCCGGCTGGCACGCGGCCAACGTCGTCGAGGTCGCCCGCGACGTCGTCGGGCTGCTCGCGGACGACATGGCCGCCGCCCACCTCTCGGCCTGCGCCCGCCTGATCCGGCCGTCGGTCGAGGCGATGGCGCGGGCGCTCCACGACGACCGGGTGCTCGTCCCCCTGCCCGGCCGGCGCGGCACCCTCCTCGTCGTGCCCACCTACCTGGCGCCGGTCATCCACGCCGCCTGCGCCCGGACGGTGGCCGACGGCGAGCGCCGCCGGCTCGTCGACCAGGTCCGGCAGAGCGGTCTGGTCGCGGCGGCCGACGCCGCCGTGTGGCTGGACCGGCTGGGCGACCGCACGGTCGCCGCCCTTGAACGGCGCGGCGAGGCGCTGCCCGGCGAGCTGGCCGCCGACCTTCCCGAGCTCGCGCTGGGGCTGCCCACCGGGCCGACCGTGCCGGCGTCGGCCCGCGACAGCGTCGGGCGCCGGTTGCTCGCCCTCCTGGAAGCCGACGGGCGCGTGGTGCGCGCCCGTCCGCGGCGCGGTTGGACGTCGACCGGCCGGCGCTGGGTGCCGATGTCCCGGTGGCTCGGCGACGCGACCGCCCCGCTGCCCGCACCCGAGGCCCGCGCCGCGCTCGCCCGGCGGTGGTTGGCGTCGTTCGGTCCGGCGACGGCCGACGACCTGGCCTGGTGGGCGGGCTGGGCTGCCGACACCACCCGGGCGGCCCTGGCGGGCGCCGGCACGGTCACCGTCGACCTCGACGGCACGCCCGGCCACGTGCTGGCCGACGACGTCGACCCCGCCCCCGCCGTCGGGCCGTGGGTCGCGCTCCTGCCCGCGCTCGACTGCACCACCATGGGGTGGCGGGCACGCGACTGGTACGTCGACCCCGCGCTCCGCCCGGCCCTGTTCGATCGGCGCGGCAACGCCGGCCCCACGGTGTGGTGCGACGGGCGGGTGGTCGGCGGCTGGGCCCAGCGACGCGACGGCGAGGTGGCGGTCCGGCTGCTCAGCGACGTCGGCGGGGAGGCGGCCGGAGAGGTCGGCATCCGGGCGGCCTCGCTCGCCGCCTGGCTGGGCGCGGCCCGGGTGACACCCCGGTACCGGACGCCGCTCGAGCGGGAGCTCGCGGCGTGAGCGGGGCGCCGCCCACGTCGGTGCGGATCCGGTGGCCGATGCCGGCCCGGTGGGGCACAATCGCGGCGCGCCGGTGTTGGCGGATCGGCAGGGGACGGCAACGAGGCGACGTACGGCTGTGGCACGGCCTCGGTCCCCACGACGGAGAAGATCGGCGGCCGCAGGCAGCAGAGAGGTCCGATGCCCAGGAGCTTCGACATCCAGGTGGCCGCCGAAGGCCCCGACCTCGTGGCGCGGGTGTCGGGCGAGCTCGACCTCGCGGTGCGGGCCCAGCTCGTGGCCAGGGTCAGCGACGCGCTGAGCGCGGCCGACCCGCCGGGGCGCCTCGTCGCGGACCTGGGGGATGTGACGTTCTGCGACTCGAGCGGCCTGGCCGCCCTGCTCGACCTGCAGCGCGTGGCGACCGACACCGGGTTCCGGTTGATGCTGCGGGACGTGCCGCCACAGGTGGCGCGGCTGCTCGACCTCACCGACGTCGACGGCTGGCTGCCGCGCGAGTGACGCGCACGGGCAGGCTCGACGCCGGGGGCGCGGCCGCCGGGGCGCCCGTGCCTCCGCCGCCGTCGCCGACCCCGCCGGCGGCCCGCACCCGGCTGTGGATCCTGGCCGTGCTGGCCGTCCTCGTGCTCGGTGCGGCCGCGGCCACGGCGACCCGCCGCGACGCCGAGGACGATGCCGCCGAGCGCGAGGCGCTGTTGGCCGACCAGACGGGCAACCTGGCCGTGTCGACCATGCACCAGCTCCTGGCCGCGGTCGGTGGTGCCTCCGGCCTGGCGGACGCCTCGGGCGTGGTCGACCGGGCCGCGTTCGACGCGTTCGCGTCCGGGGTCGTGGCCGCCTCACCGCTCCAGACCCTCGCCTACGCGCCGGTGGTGACCCACGCCGAACGGCCCGCCGTCGAGGCCGCCATCGGCCACCCGCTCCGGGACACACCCGACGGGCCGCCCGCGCCGACCCGGGCCACGTACCTCCCGGTGATCTGGGTCACGCCCCAGATCGGCGCCACGGGATCGCTCGTCGGCTTCGACCTGGCGGCCGATCCGGCGCGCGGCCCGGCCGCGGCGCGGGCCCGCGACCTCGGCCGGGCGGTCATCACCGGCACCGTGCCCTCGCAGCCGTCCGGCCGGCCCGCGGTGTTCCTCGTCCAGCCCGTGTACGCCCGCGGGCTGGCCCCCGAGGCGACGGTGGACGAGCGGCGGCAGGCCCTCGTCGGGTTCGTGGCGACGGGCTTCGTCGGCGATGGGCTGCTGGAGTCGCTGGAGGACCAGCTCACGGGCAGCGTCGGCATACGGGTGGAGGACGTCACCCGCGACGCCGACCGCGACCCCGGCGACGCCGACGACCCCGGCGTGCTCGCCGCGACCGACGATGCGGTCGCGGGCGGCTCGAGCGTGGAGCGCGAGGTGGCGAGCCGGCGCTGGCGGATCACGGTCCAGGACCGCAATCCCGTCACGACCGCGGCCCCCTGGTGGATCGCGGCGGGCACGGTCGCCCTCGCGGGCGCGCTGGCCGTGCTCGCCCTCCGGGCACGCCGCCACCAGCGGGACGCGAGCCGTCACGTGCGCCTGGTCGAGGCACTCGCGCAGCTCGGGCGGTCGCTCACCGCCGCCGACTCGGTGGACCGGGTGAAGGACATCGTCGCCGCCGAGGTCCCGGGCGCCGTCGACGCCCGGACCGCCGTGCTCGTCCCCGCCGGCGACCCGCGGGACGCCGGCCCGCAGGACGAAGGAGCAGGGGCGGCCGCGACCACCACGTGGCCCGTCACCGACGAGAGCGGGGCGACCGTCGCCCGCCTGGATGTCACCTGGGAGCCCACCGGCTCCGGACCGGACGAGCTGGCCCTGGCCAGCCTGGCCACGGTCGGCGAGCTGTGCAGCCAGACGCTCGGGCGGGCGCGGCTGGCGGACGCCCTGCGGCGTGACGCCGTCACCAGCCGGCTGCTGGCCGCGCTGGCGGAGGCTGCGGCCACCGCCGGGACGGCCGACCAGGTGGCGCGCACGCTCGTCGCGCGGGCCGTCGAGGTCGCCGACGCCCGGACGGCGCACATCGGCCTGCTCGGCGAGGACGGCCGATCGCTGACCGTCACGCACCACAGCGGTCTCCAGCCCGCGATCGCGGCGCGGCACGCGGTGGAACCGGTCGAGTCGCAGGCGCCGCTGGCGACCGCCTTCCGCAAAAGGCGGCCGGTGCTGCTGGCCGATCTCGACGACGTGGACCGCCGGTTCCCGGAGGTGGCGGAGGACGTCCGGGCCGCGGGCCTGGCGTCGCTCGCCTGCCTGCCGCTGGTCGACGAGGACGGCACGGCGTTCGGGGCGGTCTGCGTGACGTGGTCGGCGCCGCAGCGGTTCGACCGCGGGCGCCTCGACACGCTCGGCGCCATCGCCGACCTGTGCGCGTCGAGCCTCGCCCGGGCGCGGGCCACCGACCTCAGCCACGCCCGCGCCGCCCGCCTGGCGTCGCTGGCCGGCCAGTTGTCGGCGGCGCGGGGCTTCGACGACGTGGGATCGGCCATCATCGACCACGCAGCCGACGCCATCGGCGCGGACTTCGCCATCGTCGGGGTGATCGAGCGCGACCAGCTCCGCATGCTGGCCCCGAGTGGCCCCCAGCTCGACGTGCTGGGCCACTACACCGACCTCGACCTCGACGGCGACTTCCCCGCCCTGATCGCGCTGCGCCGGCGCGAGCTGGTCACGTTCTCGGCGCTGTCCGCCGTGCCCGAGGCCGACGTGGCCGGCGACCTGGAGCTCATGGGGCTCCACGCCGGCGCGTGCGCGCCGCTGATCGGCACGGCGGACGAGCCGCTCGGCGTGCTCGCGGTCCTGTGGTCGCATGCGCCGGACTTCGACGACGACCTGCGGGCGCGCATCCGCACGGTCGCCGACCTCTGCTGCCAGTCGGCCGAGCGCGCCCAGCTCTTCGACGCCGAGCACCGGGTGCGGCGCGACCTGCAGGCCCGGGTGCTGCCCCGCATCCCGCGGGTCGCACCGTTCGACGTCGCCGCCCGCTACCGGCCGGCCGTCCGCTCCGTGGGGATGGGTGGCGACTGGTACGACGGCATCGAGCTGGGGCCCGGGCGCCTGTGCCTGGTCCTCGGCGACGTGGTCGGCCACGGGGTCGAGGCGGTGGCCGAGATGGTCCAGATCCGGACCGTGGTGCACACGCTGGCGGCGGGCGGGATGCCGCTGCCCCAGGTCCTGGCGCGCACGTCCGCGGAGATGCAGCGTGACGTCCAGGGTTATGCCACCCTCCTGATGATGGTGGTGGACGCCGAGCGCGACACGGTCGAGTTCGTCTCGGCCGGTCATCCACCCCCCGTGCTGCGCCGCGCCGATGGCCGTGTCACCGTGCTCGCCGGGGGCCGGCACTCCCTGCTCGGGATCGACGTGGTGGCGCGGCCCGCCGGCGTGGTGCCGTTCGAGCCGGGAGCCACGCTCCTCGGCTTCACGGACGGCCTGGTCGAGACGCGGGGCGAGGCCATCGACGCGTCGATCGGCCGGCTCGCCCGTACCGTCGAGGCGGCGGGCGATCTCCCGGCCGGCGACCTGGCCGACCGGGTGCTCGGCGAGCGGCCCGGGGAGACGAACGACGACGACGTCGCCCTGGTCGTGGTGCGGCGGCCGCCGCATGGCGAGGGAGCGGACCCATGACGGTCACCATGGTGCGCAGCTCGCTGGCCCGGCTCGCCTGCGACCTCGGTGGACCGGCGGGCGATCCTCGGCCGCCGGTGTTGCTGTTGCACCCCGGCGTCGGCGATCTGCGGTGCTGGCACCGCATCGCCGCAGAGGTCGCCGGGACGCACCGGCCCATCTCGTTCGATCGCCGCGGGTACGGCAGCACCACCTGCGAGCCCGAGGCGTTCTCGCACGTCGACGACGCCGTCGCCGTGCTCGACGCGGCCGGCGCAGGCCCTGCGGCGGTGGTGGTAGGCAACTCCATGGGCGGGCGGGTGGCCGTCGAGCTGGCGCTGGCCCATCCCGACCGGGTCGCCGGGCTGGTGCTGATCGCACCGAGCGTCCGCGGCGCGCGCTACGACGAGCCGCTGTCGGCGGCGGTGAAGCGCCTGGAGGACGCCATCGACGCGGCCGAGGAGGCGGGCGATCTCGACCAGGTGAACAAGCTGGAGGCCTGGCTCTGGCTCGATGGCCCCGACCAGCCGGAGGGTCGGGTCGGCGGCGGTGCTCGTGCCCTGTTCCTCGACATGAACGGCACCGCCCTCGCGGCGCCCGACCCCGGTCCCGAGATCGAGGCCGAGGCCGGCGGGACGCCGGCCTGGGACCGGCTCGACCAGATCGGCGTGCCGGCCCTCGTGACGGTCGGCGAGCTCGACCTGCCCGACGTCCGCCAGCGGACCGAGGAGACCGCCCGGCGCTTGGCCGGCTCCCGATTCGTGGTGCTGCCCGGCGTGGCCCACCTGCCGCAGGTGGAGGGCAGCGAGGTGCTCACCCGGGAGCTGCGGAGCTTCCTGGGCGAGGTGGCGCCGGGGTAGGCGCCGGGGTAACGGTCAGCCGCCCGCGCTCATGCCGGCCCGAGGAGCGCCGGGTCGACACCGGCTGCGGTGGCGGCCAGCGCCTGGGGCTCGGCGGTGGCGACGCCGGCGGTGAACGGCAGGGCGGCACGCGCCGCGCGCCGCAGCCAGGCGAGCACGAGGGCTCCGTGGCTCGGCTCGCGCTCGGGATCGACCGGCACGCCCGCCACGATCTGCACCGCAGCCCGGCGCACCCGCTCCGGGTCGGGCTCCACGCCGGCGACGCGGGCCCGCTCGATGAGGTGGGCGGCCACGAGTCCCAGCTCGTCGGCCCCGTGGCGCACCGAGGCCGCCAGGGCCGGGACCGCGGTGGCCAGCAGCCAGAACGGGGTCCGCTTGGCGAGGAAGCCGAGTCGCTCGGCCCGGCGCGCCAGCCGCAGCGCGAGCACCGCGACGGTGCCGCCCGCCACCAGCGACGCTTGGGGAGTCCCGGCCAGGGCGCGGGCCAGGGCGTCGGCGCTGCCCATGCCGCGACGTGCCTCCGCGCCGGCGACGACCCGCCGGCTGAGCGACCGGCCGGCTCCCTCCCAGGCGTCACGCACGCCGTCCGCCGTCAGCGTCCCGACCCTCGGCAGCACCTCGACCGTCCGCCGCACCACCGTGGCCACGGCGTCCGCCACCGACGGGTCGTCGGAGGGCAGGTCGGAGGACGGGTCGGAGGGCAGGTCGGGTCGTGGTCGCGTGGGAGACGCCATGGGGGGTCCTCCGGGATCGTCGCTCGTTCGTTCGATCTCAGGCGTACCCGCGCGCCCCGCCGCGCAGCCCATCCCCGCGGTCCGGACCCGGCGCCGCCTGCGGGGCTCACCCCGTGGCGGCGATCTCCGCCCTGATGGCGGCCAGGCTGTCGAGGTCGGTGATGGCGGCGCTGCTGCGCCGCCACATGGTCCGGAACATCTCGTCGCCCCGTTCGGTCACGGTGGCGGTGAGGCGGCCGAGCAGGATGATCAGCGGCCCGTGGAGCATGGCCAGCCGGTAGTCCTCCCAGCAGTCCTCGACGTCGTACTCACCGATGTCGTGGTCGCCGAGTGCGCGGTGGTAGGCGGCGACGAGGTCGCGCTCGTGCCGCCGGCGGTCGTCGACCTCGAGGCAGGTCGACAGGAAGAAGGCCACGTCGGCTGCGGGGCGGCCCAGCGATGCGGTCTGCCAGTCGACGGCCGACACCCCGGCCGGGTCGTCGTGCGGGAACAGCAGGTTGTCGAGCCGGTAGTCGCCGTGGATCACCGCGAAGCGCTCGGGACGAGCCGTCATCCATGCTGCGAGCAGCTCGCGGGACGCGGCCAGGACGGCCTGCTCGTCCGCGTCCAGGTCGTCGGCGAAGCGGGCGGCGAACCCGTCTGCGGCCACGGCGAGGAACGGGGTCAACATCTCGGCCGACACCTCGGCGTCGCCACCGAGCCACGCCGCCGACCGGAGGGTCTCGTCCCGCCAGGTCGGCCCGTGCAGCCCGGCCAGGTTGACCAGGGCCGCCTCGGCGTGCTCGACCGGGCAGCCGGCGATCTGGTCGCCGGGGCGGGCGCCGGCCATGTCCTCCAGCACGAGCACGAACCGGGGCTCGCCGTCGGCCATGGCGGCGTACAGGCAGTCCGGGGTGCGGATCGCCACCCGGTCACCCAGCTCGGCGTAGAACGACACCTCCTTGGCGTAGGCCATGCGGGCCATCTCCGAGGCGACGTCGGCCCGGGCGTACTTGACGATCACCGTGCGGTCGCCACCGCCGGCGAGGGTGAGGTGGGCCCGGACGGTGGAGGCCATCTGGCCGGTGCCGACCGCCTCGGTCGTGACGGCCCGGACCGCGGCGGGGGTGCCGGCGGTGCCGAGCGCGGCGTCGAACCACGCGGGGGTGAGCTGGCCGGCGTCGTCGACGACCGCGGGTTCCGGGCGTGCGCCCGCCGGCCGATCCGTTGTGCCGATCGACGACACGGCGTCGCTCATGGTCTCCCCCTCGTGGTCCCGGCGCCCCGGCGGAGGGCGCCCGCTGGGCGCAGGCTACTGGCCTGCCTGCTCGATGACGTAGCCGTCAGCGTCGTGCACGACAGCCGCGACGCAGTCAGGCTAGTGTCTGGACACATGTCCAACACCGTAGCCGAACCGGCCTCCGAGGCCCCGCGGCGGCACCTGTCCCCGCGCCAGGCCGCCACCGTCGAGCGGGTGGCCGCGGCGGTCGTCGACGAGCTGGCGACGGTCGGCTACGACGCGCTGACGGTCCGGGCGGTCGCCCGCCGCGCCGGGGTGGCGCCGGCCACGGCGTACACCTACTTCACGTCGAAGGCCCACCTGGTGGCGGAGGTCTTCTGGCGCCGGCTGCAGGCCCTGCCCGAGACGCCGGCGGCACCCGGCGCAGGGGCCGCGGCGCGGGTGGCGGCCGTCTACCGCGACATCGCCGGCATGGTCGCAGCCGAGCCCCGGCTGTCCGCCGCCTGCTCCCCCGCCCTGCTGGCCGACGACCCGGACGTGCGCCTGCTCCGCGACCGCATCGGCACGGAGCTGCACCGCCGCCTCCGGGCCGCGCTGGCCGGCGGCGCGGCCGCGCCGGACGACGGCCGGGCGCTGGCCCTCGACCTCGTGCTCGCCGGCGCCCTGCTGCGGGCGGGCATGGGCCACATGGACTACGCCGACCTGGCCGCCGAACTGACCACCCTTGCCCACCTCGTCGTCGGAGACCGCCCGTGACCAGCACCGCGCCCCCGCCCCGCCCGGCCGCCGAGCTGCGCTTCAGCCCGTACGACTACGCCATCCACGAGGATCCCTACCCGACCTACGCCCGGCTACGGGACGAGGCGCCGCTGTTCCACAACCCCGAGGTGGGGTTCTGGGCGCTGTCGCGGCACGCCGACGTGATCGAGGCCTTCCGCGACTCGGCCCGCTACTCGTCCGCCCTGGGGGTGAGCCTCGAACCGTCGGCCTACGGGCCCCACGCCCACCGCACCAGCTCGTTCATCGCCATGGACCCGCCCCGGCACGGCCGCATGCGGGGCCTGGTGTCGCGGGCCTTCACCCCCCGGCGGGTGGCCGACCTCGAGCCCCGCATCCGCGAGCTGACGCGCCACCACCTCGACCGGGCGCTGGCGGGCGGCGACAGCTTCGACCTCATCGGCGACCTGGCCGGCCTGCTGCCGATGGACGTCATCTCCGAGCTCATCGGGGTGCCGGCCGCCGACCGGGCCGAGCTGCGCCGGCTGGCCGACCTGGTGCTCCACCGCGAGGACGGCAACATCGACGTGCCGACTGCGGGGGCCGAGGCCGCCCTCGAGCTGGTCGTGTACTACGCCGCGATGGTGGCCGACCGGCGGGCCCGCCGCCGCGACGACCTCACCTCGGCTCTGGTCGACGCCGAGCTGGACGGCGAGCGGCTGGCCGACGACGACATCATCGCCTTCCTGTTCCTCATGGTGGTGGCCGGCAACGAGACCACCACCAAGCTGCTGGGCCATGCCTGGTACTGGGCCTGGCGCAACCCCGGCGAGCGCGCCGCCGTGCTGGCCGACCCCGGACGGGTGCCGGACTGGGTGGAGGAGACGCTCCGCTACGACACGTCCTCCCAGTTCCTGGTGCGGACGGCGACCGAGGACGTCGCCCTGCACGGCGGCGTGATCCCGGCCGGCGAGCGGGTGCTGCTGATGCTCGGGTCGGCCAATCGCGACCCGCGGGCCTTCGACGACCCCGACACCTTCCGGCTCGACCGGCGCCACGACGTGCAGCTCGCCAGCTTCGGGGTGGGTCGCCACTTCTGCCTCGGCGCGTCGCTGGCCCGGCTGGAGTCGCGGGTGGCGCTGGAGGAGCTGGTCGCGCGGGTGGCCGACTACGACATCGACGAGGTGGGTGCCCGGCGGGTCCACTCGGCCAACGTCCGGGGCTTCGCCACCCTGCCCACCATCGTCACCCGGCGCTGAGCGGCGGGGCGGGCCGCGGCCGTCACCCGGCCAGGAAGTCGAGGATCTCGGGCAACGCCGCCCGGTCCTGGGCGAAGAACGGGTGGCCGCCGTCGTAGATGCGCAGCTCGCTGCCCGGGATGCGCTCGGCGATCGCCTCGCTGTTGGCCGCCGGGGCGATGCCGTCGTAGCGGCCGCAGGCCACCAGCGTGGGGCAGGTGACGGCGCCGAGCCGGTCGGTCACGTCGTGGTGGCGGCGGGCGCCGAGCTGCTCCCGCTCACCCCGGCGCTGCTCGGGCGACCGCCCGTCCCGGCCCCGGGCGGCGATCATGTCGGCCAGCGCCCGGTCGCTTGGATGGTCGGCCAGCCACGCCGGGGTGAAGCGGCTGTCGGTGAGGCGGATGGTCGCGTCGGCCCGCTCGTCGGGCGGCAGGTCGGCCAGCTCGTGCAGCGGGTACGACGCCCCGCCGGCGCCGCCGGGCGAGGTGCACAGGAGGGCGAGCCGCTCGACCCGCCCGGGCCAGGTCACGGCCAGCTCCTGGGCGACCATGCCACCGAAGCTGACGCCGGCGACACGGGCGCGGTCCCAGCCGGCGTGGTCGAGGACCGCGGCGGCGTCGGCCGCGTAGTCGGCCATCGTGTACGGGCCGGGCGGGACCGACGAGCGGCCGAGGCCCCGCTGGTCGTGGGCCAGGACCTCGAACCGCCGGGCGAACACGTCGAGCAGCGGGCGCGCCCGTTCCAGCGTCTGCCCCGAGCCGTTGAGGAACAGCAGCCGCGGGCCCGCGCCCCGACGTTCGACGTGGATCTCGATCCCCCGCAGCGCGACCACACCCGCTGTCTACCCGGGAATCGTTGCATCTGCAACGATGTTGTCACGTGGTGGACCCAGTGAAGGAGCCCCCGATGGCCGTCAACCGCCTGAACCACGCCGTCCTCTACGTGCGCGACGCCGACCGCAGCGCCGCGTTCTACGGCGACGTCCTGGGCTTCCGGCCGGTGGCGATGACGCCGGCCGGCTTCCGCGGCGCCGTCTTCCTCCAGGCGCCGGGCTCGACCAACGACCACGACCTCGGGCTGTTCTCCGTGGGCGATTCCGCTGCCCCCTCGCGCGCCGGGCGGGGCACGGTCGGCCTGTACCACCTGGCCTGGGAGGTCGACACCCTCGACGACCTCGAGCGACTACGGCGGACGCTCGCCGAGCGGGGCGCGCTCGTGGGCAGCAGCGACCACGGCACCACCAAGAGCCTGTACGCGTCCGATCCCGACGGCATCGAGTTCGAGGTCGCCTGGGTCGTCCCCGCCGCGCTGCTCGACGAGGCCGCGCTCGCCGCCCGCACCACGATCCGGCCTCTCGACCTCGACGCCGAGAAGCGGCGCTACGGCGCCACCACCCCGGGCGGCATCGGCATCTCGCGACCCGCGCCCGTGTGACGCCCCGCCCGGGCGGGTCGCAGGTTCGGCCGGACGGGCCAGACTGCCCGCCGTGGACGCGCTGATCGACGACGTCGGCCTGGTGGTCGGCCTGGTCCTCGCCGTGCTGGCGGTGGGCGGGGTGGCGCGGGCCCTCGCCTGGCCGGCGCCCCTCCTGCTGGTCGGGGCGGGGGTCGCCGGGTCGTACCTGCCGGTGGCCGACGACGTGCAGGCCAGCCCCGAGCTGGTGCTGGTCGTGCTCCTGCCGCCGCTCCTCTACGCCGCCGCCCTCCAGGCCTCGACCTACGACATCCGCGAGGAGGTCGTCGCCATCGCCTCGCTCTCGGTCGGTCTGGTGCTGGCCACCACCCTCGCCGTCGGCTTCGCCCTCCACACGGCGGTGCCCGACATCCCTCTCGCCGCGGCCATGGCGCTCGGCGCCGTCGTGGCACCACCCGACGCCGTCGCCGCGGCCGCCGTCACCCGCCGGGCCGGTCTGCCCCGCCGGTCGGTCGCGGTGCTGGAGGGCGAGAGCCTGTTCAACGACGCCACCGCCCTGGTGGCGTTGCGGGTCTCGGTCGCCGCGCTGGCGGGTGGCTTCGGCGCGCTCGACGCGGTGAGCGAGTTCGCCGGGGCGGCAGCGGGCGGGGCGGCCATCGGCTTCGCGGTCGGGGTGGTGGCCACCGCCGTGCGCCGGCGCGTCACCGACGAGGTCACCGACACGGCCCTGTCGCTCACCGCGCCGTTCCTCGCCTACCTGCCGGCGGAGCACGTCCACGCCTCGGGCATCCTGGCGGTGGTGGTGACCGGGCTCGTGCTGGCCTACCGGGCGCCGGTCGACCAGGAGCCCCGCGCCCGCCTGGTGGAGACCGCCACCTGGGCGACCCTGGCGCACGTGCTGGAAGGGGTCGTCTTCGTGCTGATCGGGCTACGCCTGCGTGACGTGGCCGGCTCGCTCGACAGCAGCGTCGGGACGCTGGCGCTCGCCGCCGCCGTCACCCTGGCCGTGGTCGTGGTCGTCCGCCCGCTGTGGATCTTCACCATCGGTTGGCTCGGGCGGCGGTTGCGGCCGCGGCGGGAGGCTGCCCCGTGGTCGCACCTGGCCGCCGAGTCGTGGGCCGGGATGCGGGGCGTCGTGTCGCTGGCCGCCGCGCTGGCGCTGCCCGTCGACGTGCCGGAGCGCGACCTGCTCGTGGCCGTGACGGTGGCCGTGATCC
>DASSGC010000511.1:0-5471 GCA_035693765.1 Acidimicrobiales bacterium | reverse complement strand
AAAGTCGCCGTCGCCTACGAAGCGGGCAAGCCGCTGGTCGTGGAGGAGCCGGGATGAGCGAGCGGAGCGAGCGAATCAGCGGCACAGTGCGTTGCCCGGCACTCAGAGGCCGAGCGGATAGGGCGCTCGCCAGGGCCTACGCGGGGGGATTTGGCGTGGAAGCACCAGCTCCACAGCTCGGCCGACCGGCAACGCAGCGCGGTGACACGCGCCGGCGTGACCTATCCGCTCGAGTCCTACGGCGCGACGGCGAGGACCGTGAGGGCGGGTCGCCGACCGCCGGGATGCTCGTCGATCCGGACGTCGTCGAACCCGTGCGATCGACACCGCTCGGCGAACGCCTCGGCCTGTTGAGAGGTCCAGCCGTGGCTGGCGAGGCCGCGGGCGCCGGGCTGCGTGCGCCGCTCGATGGCGAGCAGCCGTCCCGCCGGGCGCAGCACCCGCCGCGCCGCGGACAGCCCGGCGTCGACGTCCGCCCAGTGGTGCACGGTGGCGATCGACCACAGCACGGTCGCCGCGCCGTCGTCGAGCGGCAGTGCCTCGGCCGTTCCCTCGACGTAGCGGATCCGGCGCAGCCCCGGGCTGAGCAGTCTCGCGAACCGGAGCATCACCGGCGCCGGATCCACGCCGATCACCGACGCTCCGGCGCGGGCTGCGTGGCGTGCGGCCACGCCGGGGCCACACCCGACGTCGACGACCGTGTCGTCCGGTCCCACGGCGGTGAGCGCGGCGGCGAGGCGCGCGTCGCCGCCCCTGCCGACGGTCATGCTCAGCGCGGCGAGCAGCCCGATGACCCCGGCGAAGCCGGGGTGATCCCGGTGGTGGTTCGGAACCGCGTTGTCGAGGGCCATGGGCCGACCTTGACAATTCAACCCGGGTTCAAGTCAAGTAGCAGCGATGCCGGACGAGCTGATGCCGATCGGCGAGGTGGCACGCCGCGTGGGCGTGGCGACGTCGGCCGTGCGCTACTACGAGCGCCGCGGCCTGCTGATGGCGGACGCCCGTCGCTCGGGGCACCGCCGCTACTCGGTCGAGAGCCTCCGCCGGCTGGTGTTCATCGGCATGCTGCAGGAGGCGGGCCTGGGCCTCGACGACATCGCGGGCATCCTCGGCGCCGCCTCGGTCGACGAGTGGAAGGCGATCGCCGCCCGGCGTCTCGAGGCCCTCGACGCGGAGATCGCCCGGCTCGAACGGGCGCGCTCCTACCTGCAGGGTGCGCTGCTGTGCCGCTACGACCACCCGGCGAGCGACTGCAGGATCATGGGAGCCGAGATCGACCGCCGGCTTGCGTCCCCGTCGCCGGCCGAGGCCTGACGGATCCGCCGGCGTCGGGACCGGGTGGTCGCTCGGGCCTCGGAGGAGGCGCGGTCATCGGCCCGCCACGGGTGCGCCGGCGGTGGCCTCGGCCAGCGCCTTCAGGTTGAGCAGCTGGCGCCGCATCATCACGAGGTCGCCGGCCGGGAGCAGGGGGCCCAGGAGGGTGCCGGCCAGGCCGCGGGCGCGGACGGTGACCAGCTTCACCACGAGACGCGAGCGGCCCGGCCCGTCGGGCAGGACGACGTAGCTGATGGCGACGTCCCCGAAGGCGCGGTGCCCCCGCACGCAGAGGGTGAGGTGGTCGTCGGCGGCGAACGACGCGAGCTCGAAGATCAGCACCCGCTCACCCACCACCAGCCGGTCGACGCCGGGCACGAGGTGCTGCGGGCTCCGCCGCCCGCCGTTGTCGAGGAGGTCGTAGCTGTAGGGCGCCACCTTCAGCTGGCACAGCCACCGGAACACCACCGGCGGCGGGGCGTCGACCGCGACGGCTCGGAAGAGCGCCTGCTCGTGCTCGGGGAGGACGTCGTCGCAGGGGTAGCGACGCCGGCGCTCCGCGGGCGTGCTCCCCCAGTGGTCGATCGCCGACGACACCGACGACACGGCAGCACGGACACGCGCGCAGGCGGTGGGGCGGTGACCGACGGCGGCAGGCGTCATGGCGTGCGGCCGAAGTCGACATCCCTGGTCTCGACCGTCCCGGCCGTCCGCCCCGGCGCCGCCTCGTCGGCCCAGTACAGGTTCGTGTGCGCGATCACCTGGTCCGGCGGCGGCGCACCCCAGGCCGTCTGGTCCTCCGTCGTGTGGGCGTCGCTGACCAGGATCGCGTCGTATCCCCTGACGAGGGCGCCGTGGAGCGTCGAGCGGATGCACGCGTCGGTCTGAGCGCCGACGACGACGAGTCGCCCGACCCCGAGGCCGGACAGCACGGTCTCGAGGGTCGTGTCCTCGAAGGAATCGCCGTAGTTCTTCTCGACGAGCGGCTCGGCGTCGCCCGGCGACAGATCGGGGACGATCCGCCAGCCGTCGCTCCCCCGCGCGAGCTGCTCGTCGGCGTGCTGGACCCACACGACGGGCACCTGCTCCCGCCGCGCCCTGTCGACCAGGCTGCCGACGTTCGCGACGACCGCGTCGCGCTCGTGCGCCCCCTCGACGACGCCGTTCTGCACGTCGACGACGAGGAGCGCCGTGTTCGGCCGGTTCTCGAGTGTGGTCATGGTGTGCCTTTACCGAGATCGGGCTCCTGTGTCCACCCCCGGCGACGGCCCGGCGCGGCCTCGCTCCGACGGAGAAGTCCAGACGCCTTGCCGACCGTGGTGGTGAGTCAGCGCAGGCGCCACCGCGGGCGCTCGCCGGACGCGAACCGGTCCTGGCCGGCCTTGAAGGCGGCGGCGTCCGACCCGATGCGGGTGAACAGGTTGGCCAGCCCGATGGCCTGCGTGCGGGGGACCTCCAGCGCGGTCCACAGCGCCCGCATCGTGCCCTGGACGACCAGCGCGGGCGAGTCGGCGATGACCCGGGCGGCCCACCCCGCCCGCTCGCGGAGCTCGTCGCGGGGGACGACCTCGGTCACCAACCCGATCTCACGGGCCCGCTCGGCCGACATCCGCTCGTGGGCGCCGAGCAGCGAGAGGCGCATGATCTCGTGGAAGGGCATCTTCGAGAGCATCTGCATCGGCTCGAACGCGGCGGTCATGCCGTAGGTGACGTGCGGGTCGAAGAACACCGCATCGTCCGCGGCGATGATGAACTCCACCTCGCCGAGCATGTAGAACGCCCCTCCGCAGGCCATGCCGTGCACTGCGGCGATCACCGGCTTCCACAGGTCGCAGGCCTTGGGCCCGACGTCACGACCGGGATCGTCGTACATCCACGGCGTCGGGTAGTCGGGGAAGTCGCCGGCCGCCATCGCGGCGTTGTTCTCGTCGGAGACGGCCTCCGCACGGTCGATGCCGGTGCAGAAGGCGTCGCCCTCGCCGGTCAGCACCACGCAACGCACGTCGTCGTCGGAGCGGAACCCGTGCCACACCTCGTGCAGCTCCGCCTGCATCTGCTTGTTGATGGCGTTGCGCACGGCCGGCCGGTTGAGCGACACCCAGGCGATGCCGTCGTCCTTGGCCACCGACAGCGTCTCGTAGCTGGTCATGGACGCCGAGCTTAGGGTCGGGTCCCGCCACGATCTGATTCCGCGTCAGATCCTGCCGGGCGGGCCCGGCGTCGCCGCCCGCATCGCTGCGACAGCTCGCCTCAGTGAGGGCGCGGACAGGTCACGTCGCCGCCGGTCACCGTGCTGCATTCCCGGTCGCCCGAGCTGTCGGGCTGGTGCGTCCCCGCCGAATCGCCACGCGTCGGCCGTGGCGAGCGCCCTATCCGCTCGGGCCTCTCAGGGCGCGGCGTCCGGGCCGAGGCCGTGGAGGACCAGCTCCCACAGCTCCTCGGCAGCAGCGGCGCCGTCGCGCGCCACCCGGGTGCCACTGATCGTGGAGGCGAACGCGTTGAACATGATCATCTGGAGCACGGTGCCCGCGACCGGCTCCTCGCGGAGCCCGGCGCGCACGGCACCCGTCGCCACGGCGGCCGCGAGGATCTCACGGAAGAGCGCGACCAGCGGCACGAACGCCCGGGCCGCCTCCGCCGGATGGGCGGTGAGCAACCGCTGGGCGAACTCCACCATCACGGGCGCCGGCGCGGACGTGGCCGCCCGGGCCTTCCGCGCCGGCCGGCACATCCGGTAGTACTCGACCACGAAGCGATGCAGGCGCTCCTGCGGGTCGTCCTCCGTCGCGACCTCGTCGCGCAGGCGGTCGGCGGTGGCGCGGATCGACTCCTCGAACAGCGCCAGCAACAGCTCGTGCTTGCCGCCGAAGTACTGGTAGAAGCTGCGCAGCGACTGCCCGGAGCGTTCGACCACCTCCTGGACCGTGAACTCGGTGGTGTCGCCTTCGCCCATGATCTCCAGCGCCGCGTCGAGGAAGCGCTGGACACGGATCTCGGCCCGGGTGCGGGCGGAGCTCAGCGATCGGGCCACCGCCTGCTCCCGCCACGTGACCGTGGACTCCACGGCCGCGGCGTCGTCCCCGGGCCCGTTCGTCGTCACGGGGTCGAGCCTACTCTCGCCCCCTGGTGAGGAAGGTTCACCCGGCAGGCTGCGAGGCCGGGTCGCCCGCGCCGCCGGCGCACGGCAGGCTGTCGCGCGGGAGGCCTGCCCGCCATGCCGTCGACACCGCCCTGGGAGACGAACGAACGCGACGCGTGCCGCCTCACCTTCGACGACGACGCGCGGGCCTACGACCGGGTGCGGCCCGTGGCGCCGGGGCACGTCTTCGACGAGCTGGTCGAGCGTGCCGCCCTGCATCCCGGGGCGTCGGTCGTCGAGGTCGGCCCGGGGACCGGCCAGGCCACGCGCCCGCTGGCCGAGCGGGGCCTGCGGATCCTGGCGCTGGAGCTCGGCCCCCGCCTCGCGGCGCGAGCGAGGCGGAACCTGGCCTCCTTCGCAGGCGTCGAGGTGGTGACGACCTCGTACGAGGCGTGGGACCCCGGCACCGCACGGTTCGACGCGGTCATCGCCCGCAACTCGTTCCATTGGGTCGATCCCGCGATCCGGTTACCCAAGTCGGCCGCCGTGCTCGAGCCCGGGGGGCACCTGGTCGTGCTGGCGACGCCCTGGGTCGTCCCGGACCAGGCCGACCCGTTCTGGTGGGACGTCCAGGACGACTACGTCGCCGTCGGCGCCGGGCGAGTCGATCCGGCGACGAAGCACCCCGACCGCATCGGGGACATCGGGGCGGCGGTGCGCGCCTCGGGGCTGTTCGACGCGCCGACGACCCGGCGCCACCTGTTCGACGTCACGTTCACCGCCGACGACTGCGCCCGCAACCTGTCGACCCAGTCGGGCATCAAGCAGCTCCGGCCCGGCGCGCAGGCCGAGCTGATCAGCCGGATCAGGCGGCGCGTCCGGGCCGGGGGAGGCCGCGTGACGGCCCACCTGCTCGCGGTCCTGACGGTGGCGAGACGCCGGTCCTAGGGCTTCCCAGGGCCGCTCACCCGAGGACCTTGCGGACCACCCAGCGGGTCTTGCCGATGCGCCGGGTGCGCTGGAGCCCTGCCGCTCGAACAGCGCGAGCGTGCCGTTGGGCCCGGCGGGGGCGTCATGC
>DASSGC010000510.1:0-8467 GCA_035693765.1 Acidimicrobiales bacterium | reverse complement strand
AGGGACGAAGAGACGGGCGGAGCCCCCAACCCCCTGACCTCGCCGCCTTACGGTGGTCAGACGATCTCGAAGGTGGTCAAGCAGGCGGCCAAGACCGCGGGCATTCCCGCCGACCAGCTTGGGACCCACGCCGGCCGCCGGAGCGTGGTCACGACGCTGTTCGTGGATGGCGCCGAGTCCTTGGAGGACATCGCCCGCTTCGTCGGGCACGCCAAGCCCTCGACCACCGCCGGCTACGTCAGGCGCCTCGGCCGCTGCCCCGAGGCCGTTGCCAGGCGCGCCGCCACGATCCTCGACGGCACCAGGCCGACGACGAGGGCACGGCCATCGGGGTTCGGAATCACCCCGGCGATCTTGGGAGCAACGCTGGGAGCTCGGCCCCGAACCGAGTGGATCACCGGTGAACGGCGATGAACCGTAGGCCCAGGTCAGGCCCTACGGGTCCGGACGGTGGTGAACCGCCCGGACCTGGTGGGCGGAGGGAGTGGGATTCCAGAAACTCCCAGTTCGGAGCCGGTGTAGGCAGCAACCCTGGCAGCGACCGGCGCAGTCCTGGACCGTCGGGTCGGCTCGCCGCCGGTCAGCCCGACGTCCGCTACCCCCTGGACGGCGCCCGCCAGGCCCACGAGGACCGCCAGGGGCGCCGCACCACCGGCAGGCTCGTGCTCGTCCCGCAGACCGGATGAGGGGCGGCGCAGAAGCGGGCGGCCGCCGCGCTGACGCCCGCACGCGAGCAGAGGTGACCCCGTCCACGTCGCCGTGTCCACGGGCCACCTCGCCCGGTGCCCCTCCTCTTCCGCGGGCAACATTCGCTGCAGATCCACGGCGAGCTCGATCGCGGAGAGCGGAGGTTCAGGACAGGTCGAACAGCGGCTCGGTGATCGTGAGGCCGAGGTCGGGACCGAGGTAGGCCACCAACGCGAACAACGCCAAGCACGCGCCCGTGATCGACACGTTCTTCATGAACTGCGCCTGCTCAACGCTGGCCTGCTGGGGGTCGTCCACCTTCCAGAAGTCGTGGAAGATCACTCCGGCCGGCACCAGGAACGCCGCGAGGAGCAGGAACCCCAGATCCATCCAGACGCCGAGCACCACCATCAGGGCACCAACGACCATCCACACACCCGATGCCCGCACGAGCAGCGACGGGTTGGGCAGCCCCTTGCTGCTCGCGTAGCCCACCATGTTGCCCGTCTGTGTCAGGTGCGCGACGCCCGAGCCGAGAAAGACCAACGCGAAGAGAACACGACCGATCAGGACGATCACGTCCATGGAAACACCCCTCTGAAAGGCAGGCCCGGCCCCTTGCCGACTCCGGGCACCTGCGAATTCGCTGCCGTACGTTAGACGGAACCGACCGACCTCGCCGCGTCCTCCCACCTGGGGTCGCCAGACGAAGCGGTCCGAGCTGCGTGGCAGACGATCACTGGCTTCGCCGACCGACCTCGCCGCGCCCGCCGGCGGCTGACGGTGCTGATTCGCAGACGCGGCCGGAGGTGACCCCGTCCACGTCGCAGTGTCCACGGGTCACCTCCACCCGGTGGAGCGGTCGAGTGGCCACTCCTTCAGTCCTGGGCGGTCTCCTTCGGTTGCCAGAGCGCGCCGAGGAAGAAGCCGTAGATCAGGTGCCACACGAGGATGGCGAACGGCAGCTTCCAGCCGTCGGGCCCGTCGAACAGGAACAGGCCGTAGCCCTGCTCGGGCAGGTAGGCGTAGGGCACCAGCAGGCCGACGCTGATGATCGTCATGATGACGCCGTAGAGCAGGCCCTTGACGGTGCTGCCGGACGGCGTGTTCCGCCCGGGCAGCATGTCCCGCGCAAGGATCCCGAAGAGGACGCCGAACACGATGCCGTTGACGAAGTGCAACGTGTGGCCGACGAAGAAGGCGTTCGACGAGACGGCGAACGCCTCGTCGACGACCGCGCCGTTGACGCCGTCGGCGATCGTCGAGCCGAGGATGCCGTTGTAGAGCGGCCACGGCAGCACCGGCAGCCCCACGGCCGGGAAGACGTAGCCGAAGTAGGTGCCGAGCTGGGTGGCGATCACCGAGACCAGCGCCAGGCTGCCGATCGGCCTGGCGTCGACGAAGCGCTGCCACACCGCCGCCGTTTGGCCGACCGTCGCGGCCGGCGGCCCGGTCGCCGCGGCCGTCTCGTCGGGTGCCGCTGTCGTACTTGCCATAGGACCCCCTCCTCCTGTCGTGGGCACATTGCCCACTGTGCGGGCAATCTACCACTAAGCGGACACCGGCTGACGAGGCTCCTCCATCGCGACGCGGTCAGCCCCCGCCTGGTCCGTCGGGCAGGTAGACGGTGTGACGATCGACCTCGGTGTAGACGTCCATGCCGATCGGGTCGGTCATCTCCTCGGCGAGGTGCCCGAGCAGGCCGGCGCAGCGGGCGAGCAGGGCGATGCCACGCGCGATGCCCAGCGGCAGGTCCAGGTCGGCGATGACCGCGCCGCACACGCCCGCGCCGTTGAGAGGGAGCGTGCGCCCGAGCACGGTCGGGTGCACCCGGCCCACGGCCGCGAACAGCTCGAGGTGCGGACCGAACGTGCCGTTGTCGCGGGCGAGCTGCATGAGCACTGGGGTGCGCGGGTCCCCCACCTTGTGGACGGGGTGACCGAGCCCGGGCACGAACCGCCCCTCGGATCGGGCGGCGGCGACGACCTCGGTCGCGACGACGTCCCAGCCCTCGTCGTCTGCGGGGCGCGGGTGCAGATCCTCGACCGCCGCGTGGAGGAAGTGAGCGGTGTCCTCGGTGACGCCGAGGAACCGGGAGCCCCCGCCGAGCAGACCGGCCGCCAGCGCGCCCTGGATCGAGTCGGGAGCGCTCAGGTAGGTGAGACGGGCGGCGATGGCCGTGGGCGTGAACCCGTGGTCGGCCAGGGCCACGAGGACCGCCTCGAAGACGGTCAGCTCCTCGGGAGCCGGCGTACGCCGGGCGACGAGCCGGAAGGCGAGCTCGCCGAAGCCGATCTTGCCGAGGACGTCGGCCGCGAGGTCCTGTCCCAACAGGTGGATCGTGTCGGCGTCGGAGGCGCCGATGCCGGTCCGGTACGAGCGGACGGTCTCGGTCATGATCGGTCCTCTCGTTCTCGGTCGACCGGGGTCGACAGCCAGGCCCGGATGCTCTCTGAGTCGGCTCCGAGTGTCGGCGGGGGTCGGTCGTAGCGGAGATCGGCGGCGCTGAAGCCGATCGGGTTGCGCACGAGGTCGACGGTGTCGCCGCCGTGGCCGAGCGTGACCCGAGGCTCGAGGCCCAGTCGCTCGGCCAGCTCGACCCCCTCGCGGATCGAGTTGATCGGTCCGCACGGCACGCCCGCCTTGTTCAGGGCGACGAACAGGTCGTCGGCCGACCACTCGGCCAGCCGTTCGAGCAGGAGCGGGTGGATCTCGTCGCGGTTGGCGGTGCGGTCGGCGTTGAGCCGGAACCGCTCGTCATCGGCGGCCTCGGGGATGCCGAGCACCTCGCACAGAGCCCGGAACTGCCGGTCGTTCGCGGCCGTGATGATCACGTCCCGGTCGGCGGTCGGCATCACCTCGTACGGGTAGACGCTCGGGTGGGCGTTGCCCATCCGGTGGGGCACCACCCCACCCGCCGTATAGGCGCCCGTCTGGTTCACGAGGCCCGACAGCGCCGACGACAGGAGGTTGACCTCGACGTGCTGGCCCTCCCCCGTCTCCTTGCGCTGGTTGAGGGCGGCGAGCACGCCGATCGTGCCGTGCAAGCCGGTCATGACGTCGAAGACCGAGATCCCGGCGCGGTACGCCGGACCGTCGGCCTCGCCGGTCAGGCTCATCAGCCCGGACACCGCCTGCACGACCAGGTCGTAGCCGGGAAGCCATGCGCCGTCCGAGCTGCCGAAGCCGGTGATCGACAGGTAGACGAGCGCCGGGTTCAGCTCGCGGGCGGTCTCGTAGCCGAGGTCAAAGCGGGCGAGTCCGCCCGGCTTGAAGTTCTCGATGGCGATGTCGGCCCGCCGGTACAGCTCGTGGACGAGGGCCACGTCGCCGGGGGCGCGAAAGTCCAGGACGACGGACCGCTTGTTACGATTCACCGACATGAAGTACGTGGACACGCCGTCCTTCTCCGGTGGCATCCACGTACGGGTGTCGTCGCCGGCCGGGCTCTCCACCTTGACGACGGTGGCACCGAGGTCGGCCAGCAGCATCGAGCAGTACGGCCCGGCCAGCACCCGGGACAGGTCGGCGACGAGCAGGCCGTCGAGCGGCCCGCGGCGGTCCGCCGGCTCGCGGCCGGCGTCGAGAGGAGAACGGTCGGTCGGCATGGTGATGTCACTTTCGGGGAGAGGTGGGGAGAAGCGTGCGCGTCCGGCGGGGTGAGTCGTCAACGCGGGGGGAGAACGGCGAGTTCGTCGAGGCGCTGGCCCGCGGCCTCGACGTCCTCACGACCTTCGGCCCGACGGCCATGGAGCTGACGGTGAGCGAGGTGGCGGCGCGCACCGGCCTGGCCCGCCCCACGGCCCGGCGCCTCTTGATGACGCTCGAGCAACTGGGCTACCTCCGGTCGACCGACGGCGTGTACTCGCTGACGACCCGTGTGCTCGAGATCGGTACGTCCGTGATCGCCGCCCAGGGCATCTGGGAGATCGCCCGCCCGCATCTGGTGGCACTGGTGGCCCGGACGGGCGAGTCGAGCTCGATGTCGCAGCTCGACGGCAGCGACATCGTGTACACGGCGCGGGTGCCGGTGGCGAAGATCATCGCCCTGTCCGTCAGCATCGGCACCCGCTTCCCGGCGGTGGCGACATCGATGGGGCGTGTGCTCCTGGCAGACCTCTCGCACAAGCAGCTCGACGAGGCCCTGGCCACCCCGTCCCGGTCCAACGTCATCCCGAAGGTCACGCCCGCGCGACGCGAGCTCGACCGGACGCTGGCCGAGGTCCGCCAGCGCGGGTGGGCGCTGTCCGACGAGCAGCTCTCGGTCGGCATCCGCTCGGTCGCCGCCCCCGTCCGCGACCACGACGGGCGGGCCGTCGCAGCGATGAACGTGACTGTGCACGCCGCCGAGACGTCGATCGACCACCTGACGACCGTCTACCTGCCGCTGCTGCTCGATGCCGCGGCGGCCGTGACCGAGGAGTGGTCGAACCTGGCGATGCTGCCGGTGGCCCAGACCTCGTGACCCGCACCGCCGGGCCTGCCCCGTCGGGTCGACACGAGCGCCATGGCGCGCGGACAACTCAGCGGTACGTGTTGTTCGACGTGTGGTCGCCGGCGAGCCAGCGGCGCAGCGTCTCGTGGGCATCGGCGGCGCGGTCCCGGGCGATCTGGTTGGCCTCGGGCACGTCCAGGGTGAACTCGAGCAGCATCCCGTTCGGGTCCTCGGTGTAGAGCGAGCGGCAGTAGCCGTGCTCGAGCACGTAGGTGCCCTCGGGCTTCCACTTGGCGTCGGCCAGGCGACGCTCCAGCGCCGCCTGGGTGTCGGCGTCGACCTTCATGGCGATGTGGCGGAACGGCGACGGGGCCAGCTCGGGGGCGAACATCGCCTGGTCCTCCTCGTTGGCGAACTGGAAGAACGCCAGGGCGCTGCCGTCGGCCAACCCGAAGAACGTGTGGCAGTACACCCGCACGGCGCCGAAGAGCTCGTCGGCCTCCGACCAGGTGGCGAGGAGGGGGAGCCCGAGGACGTCCTCATAGAAGGCGCGCGTGGCCTCCTGGTCCTTGGTGACGTAGGCGGTGTGGTGCAGTCGCTGCGCAGGTGATGTGGTCATGGTCCCCCTCCGTCCTGCCGGATGCGTGCGGTGACCCTGTGCGTTGATCCCGCTGGGTTGACTCTGCAGTCGTGACCGCTGTGCGGACAACTTGCCGGTGTACGTACACTAGCGGCGATCGCACGGTGTTCCGCAACCGCAACCCCACACGCCTCGTGCACGGCGACGAGATCGCCCGCATCATCCTCGACGACCCGACCCTGGACGACCCGCCGACCGGCCCGGAGGACGACCATCGATGACACCCTCTGTGTCAACCTCAGGCGGCTGCAGGCTGCGCCCTGCGTGTGATGGCTCCGTGGTGTTCGGGGTCGTAGGGGGTGTGGTCGATCCAGCAGCGGTAGATCTCGTCGTCCGGGTGCTCGCCGAGGTGGGCGGCAACGGAGCGGTCGAGGTCCTTGATCGCCCGCACCAGGGCACGCAAGACACCGACCATGGCGAGCACGGCATCTCTGCGGGCTTCGGCTTCGGGCCCTCCGGGGATGCCGGCGGGAGCGGCTCGGAGCCGTTCGACGAGCTCGGCGGCGGGACGCCGCCCGGAGTAGCCGTGCTTGGTGAGGAACGCGGCCATGCGGGCTTCGCCGACGCGGGCGGCGGAGGCCGGGGTCGGGTAGCGCTCGAGGAAGTCGAGAGCGATGGGGCTCCAGATGTCAGCGAACACGACCTTGGCGCCGGGCCAGATAGCGTCCAGGACCGCTTCGAGCCGGTTGGCGGCGGCGACGCGCTGGTCGACGAGGTCGGTGCGGCTGCGTACCACCGCTCGCAGAGCGCGGGTCTCGGCGCTGACGGGCGACAACTCCCGCAGCCGCCCCCGCCGCTGGCGGAGGTAGTCGGCGATGACCTCGGCGTCGCCGGGATCGCTCTTCGCGCCCGAGAGCACCTCGGCCTCCCGCCAGGCCTTGATGGCGTTGGTCTTCACCGGCACCACCGGATGGCCGGCCTCCAGCAGCCGGTCCACCAGGCGGCCATCGGGTCGTTCGGTCGCCACCGGCACCTCGGCCGGATCGCCGTGGCGAGCCAGACGTGCGGTGAGCCGATCAAAGCCCTCCGCGCTGTGTGCGGTGGCGAAGCGGTCAACCACTCGGCCCTCGTCATCAAGGACGCACACGGCGTGTTCCTCAGACGCCCAGTCGATCCCTGCGAGCATGTCGTCTCCTTGGTCGTGTGGCAGCACAACCTCGATGAAGAGGACGTCCCCCGGGCGGTCACTGACTGGCGCTCTGCGGCGCGTCCCTCTGTTGCCGATCATCCGTCCTCGGAGGACCGGGGGCGGCGGTGTCATCGTGGCCCTCGAAGGGCAACCGAGCCCGGCCGTCACCCCGACCCTCATCGAGTCACAGGAACCCTGAAAGCCCCTGCACGATGGATGGTGGACCAGTGACCAGAGCTCCCGACCGGATCCTGAGCACCCACACCGGCAGCCTCCCCCGTCCCCCCGACCTCGTCCAGATCATGTGGGCGCTCGGCGACGGCGTCCCGGTGGACCGGGCGGCGCTCGACGCGCGAGTCGAGTCCGCCGTCGACGAGATCGTGCGCCGCCAGGTCGAGGCCGGGCTCTCGGTCGTCAACGACGGCGAGATGTCGAAGCCGTCGTACAGCACCTACGTCAAGGACCGGCTGTCGGGATTCGACGGCGAGTCCCCCGAGAGCTACTTCTTCGCCGACCTCGACGACTTCCCGGGAGCGATCGACACGGTCGCGGCCAACCCGGGACGCCGCAAGCGTCTCGCCCCCGCGTGCACCGGCCCGATCAGCGTCAAGGATCTCGAGGCGGCCCACAACGACATGGTCAACCTCATGCGGTCGGCCCGCGCACACGCGCCCACCGGCACGTTCTCGAGCGCGGCGTCGCCCGGAGTGGTCTCGAACTTCTTCGCCAACGAGCACTATCCGACCCGCGAGGACTACGTGTTCGCCATCGCGGAGGCGATGCGCCCCGAGTACGAGGCCATCGCCGCCGCCGGAGCGACCGTGCAGCTCGACTGCCCCGACCTGGCCATGGGCCGTCACGCCGCCTACGCCGACCTCGAGCTCGATGAGTTCCGCGCCGCCATCGCCGTCAACGTCGACGCCCTCAACCATGCCGTGCGAAACATCCCCGCCGAACAACTTCGCATGCACCTCTGCTGGGGCAACTATCCGGGACCGCACCACCGCGACGTGCCCCTGGCCGACATCATCGACATCGTCTGGAAGGCCAAGCCGCGCACGGTGCTCTTCGAGGGCGCCAACCCCCGTCATGCCCACGAGTGGACGCTCTTCGCCGAGACCGACGTCCCCGAGGACAAGATCCTGTGCCCCGGCGTGATCGAACCGCAGTCGCCCTACATCGAGCACCCCGAGCTCGTCGCGCAGCGCATCGAGCGCTGGGCGGGTGTCGTCGGCGCCGACCGCATCATGGCCGGCGTCGACTGCGGCTTCTCGATCCACGTCGGCATGGCCGGAATCGACCCTGACGTGGTGTGGGCCAAGCTCGCATCGCTCGCCGCCGGCTGCGAGATCGCCAGCGACCGGTTGTTCGGCGGGTGATCGTCGGCGGCGGTGCACGGCGGCTCCACCGCAAGCGACCTCGTCTCGTGCCGCTGGTCACAACCGATGATCTCGCGGGCCGTTCACGATGCTGGGGATCGGCGTGCCGGCCCGGACGACGATCTGGCTGCTCGCACACGGCGGCGGACACCGACGGCACGCTCCTCGAGAAGCGCCGGACTGGTTGGTCACCAGCC